>JAGBZZ010000113.1 GCA_017652965.1 Clostridia bacterium
CCTGCCACTCTCAAAAGGAGGCCGTATGTCCATCACCCGTCAAGACCCCGCCGCCCGCGAGGCCTGCCCTCTTCTCTACCGCCCCTGCGACCCCCGCTTTGCCGAGGATATTCGCCATTTTCAAGGATGCCCGACGCTTGCCGTCACCCGTGGCGGACGGATCTATCTTGCCTGGTATTCGGGCGGCACGCGTGAGCCGCACATCGAAAACTACAACCTTCTCGTCTACAGTGACGATGCGGGTGCAACCTGGTCCTCCCCTCTCTTGGTGATCCCCAGTGACCGTGAAAGGCTCATCCACGCCCTGGATATCCAGCTGTGGTGTGACGGGGGCGGCCGCCTGCACGTCTTCTGGGTGCAGAACAACACCCGCCCCGCCCCTGCCGAGCTGCCAAAGGCGCTGCCCGGCCAGCCGCTGGCGGCTGTGGACGGCTATCTTTTTGACGATTTCCGCCACGCGATGTGGGAGACGGTGTGTGAAGACCCCGATGCCGCCGACCCGCAGTTTGGCACGCCGCGCATGCTTGGCGACGGATTTTTGCGCTGCAAGCCCCTCGTCCTTGCAAGCGGGCGCATCCTCTACTTCAACTACGATCAGATCGACCCGCGCTATGCCTACAGCATCTCGGATGACGGCGGTAAGACCCTCCTTCGCCGCTATGCAGGCAAAAAGCTTGCCACCCCCTTTGACGAGGGCATGGCCTACGAGCGCCGTGATGGGAGCATCCGTGCCCTCTTCCGCTCCGCGAAGGGTGAGCTTGCCGAATGCATTTCCTATGACGGCGGCGAGAGCTTCGGCGAGGCGCGCCTTTCGGGCATCGACAGTCCCAGCACCCGCTTCTATATCTCCCGTACCCCCACCGGCAGGCTTTTGCTTGTCCACAGCGACGACCGCACCGAGAGAAAGAACATGACCGTCTCGCTTTCGGAGGACGACGGACAAAGCTGGCCCTACCGTGTCACCATTGACACCCGCACGAACATTTCCTATCCCGATGCCGATTTCCACGACGGCCGCATCTACCTCACCTACGACCGTGAGCGTACCGGTGCCAAGGAGATCCTCTTTCTCTCCTTTACCGAGGAGGATGTCATAAAGGGGACTATCCCCACCCCAAGGATCATCTCGAAGCCCACCGGCGGCGAGGATAACCCCGAATATGAGCCGGACGGCTACACCCCGAAAAGGAGACCGTGATGAAGGTTTGTGTCATTCAGCCTGCCTATTCTATGGATGCGTGCGATCTTGATGCACGCTTTTCGGAGCTTCTCTCGCTTCTCGACGAATGCGACGAAAGCCTTGACCTTATCGTCCTGCCCGAGTACAGCGACGTCCCCGCCGACGTCTTCGGCGAGAGCGGCTTTCTTGAAGCCTATCAAAAGAACAACGCCCGCCTGCTTGCGGCGGCAAGCCGCACGGCCGCACGCTGTCACGCCCTGCTTTTTGTGAATGCGGGCTACGCCACCGAGGATGGCATCCGCAACACCACCCACGCCTTTGACCGTGAGGGCAGACCCTCGGGACATTACTTTAAGGCGCACCCTGCCCCCAGTGAGGTCAAGGGGGAGGCCGAGGGCGGCCACGGGCTGGACGTCCTGTACAGCTATGAGCCGCGCGCCCCGTATATCTTAGAGCTGGATGGCATCCGCTTTGCCTTCCTCACCTGCTACGATTTCTATTTCTACGAGGGCTTTGCCCGCATCGCGCGGGAGCGCCCCGATATCATCATCGGCTGCAGCCTCCAGCGCACCGACACCCACGATACCCTCACGACCATCCATAAGTTCCTCGCCTATCAGACGAATTCCTCTCTTGTCCGCGCTTCGGTCTCGCTTGGGGAGGGCTGCCCCCTCTCGGGGACAAGCTCGGTCACCGCGCCAAGCGGCGAGGTGCTTCTCGACATGGAAAGCCGTGTAGGGCTCGGGATCTGTGAGATCGACCCCAAGAAGAAGCACGAGAAGGCCGCAGGACACGGCGGCCGTACCATGCCGCACCACGAATATATGGAGGTTGGCCGTCGCCCGTGGCTCTACCGCAACGCAGGGCCGTCCGTCGTGAGATTTGAGGACGTGATGCCCTATCCCCGCCTTTGCGCCCACCGCGGCTTTTCGACGGTTGCCCCCGAGAACAGCATGCCCGCCTTTGGTGCGGCGGTGGGGCTTGGTGCCGAGGAGATCGAGTTTGACGTGTGGACGACCTCGGACGGGGTGCTGGTCTCCTGTCACGATACCGTGCTTGACCGTGTGTCGGACGGACACGGCAATATCTACGAGCATACCTATGAGGAGCTGTGCCGCCTTGACTTTGGCAAAAAGCACGGTGAGCGGTTCGCAGGGCTTCGCATCCCCACCTTCCGCGAGATCCTCGCACGCTTTGGCGGCAGGGTGATCATGAACATCCACGTCAAGCTGTGGGAGGTCGATATCGGCCGCCCGATGATCCGCGAGATCGTGGATCTTATCCGCGAATACGACTGTGAGCGGCACGTGTATCTGATGATCGTGAACGACGAGATCCACCGTGCCGTGAAGGAATATGCCCCCGATATCCCGACCTGTGTCGGCTGGGACGGCAACCGTGAGCCGCTTTCGATGGTGGCCCGCGCCGTAGAGCTGGGGGCGCAGAAGGTTCAGCTCTATAAGCCCTACTTCACCAAGGATACCGTCGATCTTGCCCACTCCTACGGGATCGTTTGCAACGTTTTCTGGTCGGATGACCCCGCCGAGGCGCGTAGCTTTTTCGAGATGGGGATCGACACGATCCTGACGAACGACTATCTCCGTATCCGCGGGGCAACCGAGGATCTTTTGGAAAGGAAATACCATGAACTATAAGAAGATCGACCTTGCGTCCTGGGAAAGACGCGACATTTACAAGATGTACACCACCACCCTCAAGATCGTGATGAACATGACGGTGGACATGGACGTCACCCCCCTTGTTGCCTACGCCAAGGAGAAGGGGCTGAAGTTCTACCCCGTGATGATGCACACGGTCGGCAAAATCCTCAACGCCCGCGACGAGTTCAAGTATTCACTGACGGCCGAGGGGGAGCTTATCCTGTGGGACTACATCTCCCCCTCCTACACCGACTTCGACCCGGAGACCGAGCATTTCAACAAATTTGTGACCGAGTACACCCCCGACCTTTTCGAGTTCTGCGAGCGTGCCGAGCGTGACCGCCTGCATTACAAGGGGGTCTTTGGCTTTGCGCCCGACCAGCCGAAGAACGTCTATGACATCTCCTGCCTGCCGTGGGTGCATTACAACAGCCTGACCCTGCACGTCGAAAGTGCCGACGGCATCTGCCTCTTCCCGGTCGTTATCTGGGGCAAATACGAGGAAAAGGACGGGCGGCTGATCCTGCCCGTTACCGTGAACGTCAACCACGCCGTTTGCGACGGATTCCATATCTCGCGCTTCTTCAATGAGCTGAAGGCGGCGATCGAAGCCTTCGCGGATAAGGGCTGAGCCATCCCGCCATGACTGCCACACGTCGGTTTTTCGGAAAATGGATCACAAGCGGCGAGTTTGCGGAGCTTATGCCGCGCCCTGTCTTTTGCCGCCAGCTTGCGCCGCTTGCGCTTGACTGCACCGAGCATCGGAATCGCCACGTCCTCTTTCGCCGCCGCTTTGTGCTGAGGGGGGCGGAGATTGCCGAGGGGGTGCGCCTTTTTATCACGGCCGATGACACCTACCGCCTTTATCTGAACGGCCGCTTTGTGGCCGAGGGGCCCTCCCCCTCCTACCATTTTGCCTACCGCTACCGCGAGATAGACGTGAGTGGCTACCTGCGAGAGGGCGAGAATACCATTGCCGTGCATACCCACTATATGGGGCTTATCAACCGCGTTCTTGAAAGCGGCGACAGACGGCACGGCCTGCTTCTCGATCTTGTGGCGGGGGACACCCCGATCCTTGCAAGCGACGAGGGCTTTCTTGTGGCCGACCACACCGCCTATCGCGAGGTGGGGACGGTCGGCTATGAGACCGGCTTTCTTGAGGAGTACGATGCCCGTGCCGCCGAGGTCGGCTTTGAGGCCGAGAATTTCGACGACAGCGCCTGGGCGCACGCCCGCGTGGCGAAGCACGCCGACCATATCCTGATGCCCGAGGAAAATCCGCCGTTTACCTATGAGCGCATCCTGCCGAGTGCCACGGTGCAAAACGGCGGGCGACTGCTTCTCGACTTTGGCGGAATGTACGTCGGCAGGCTTACCCTCACCCTTCGCGGCCGCGCGGGTGCCACTGTGCACATCCGCCATGCGCAGGAGATCGATGCCGAGGGGGGCGCCCGCTTTCAGATGCGGGCAAACTGCCGCTATGAGGAGCCCTTGATCCTTAAGGATGGGGTGACAGAATACGAGCATTTCGACTATACCGCCTTCCGCTATGCCGAGCTGCTTTTGCCCGAGGGCTGCACCCTTGATGGCGCGGCGATCACGGCAAGGCATTATCCCTTCACTCTCCGCACATCTCTTGCGCCCGCCTACCGCGGTGACACCACGCTTTCGGCGATCTTTTCACTGTGTGAGCGCACCCTCCGCTACGGGGTGCAGGAGGCCGTCCTTGACTGCATGGAGCGTGAAAAGGGCTTTTATCTCGGGGACGGGTGCTATACAGCCCTCGCCCACACGGTCCTCACGGGTGACGATGCGATGATCCGCAAGCTGATAGAGGATGCCTTCCTGGCGACGGCGATCATCGATACCATGCCGACCTGCCTCAACTGCTCGTTTATCCAGGAGATCGCCGAATATCCCCTGATGCTGGTGCGGCTGATCCTTTGGCACTGGAGGCTCACGGGGGACTCTGCCTACCTTTCGTACAATTATCCGCGCGTCACAGCCCTTCTCGATGCCTACCGCGAGCACTATGAGCGGGACGGGCTTCTTTACGACCTTGACAAATGGTGGGTGGTCGAATGGCCGATGCCCTACCGTGACGGCTATGATGCCGAGCTGCCCGCCAAAGAGATCTGCCATGAGCCGCACGTTGTCGGCTCTGCCCATTATCTTGCCGCCGTGCGTGCCGCAAACCGCATGGCCGCGGCTCTCGGCCTTCCCGCCTATCGCGACGAGGAACCCCTCACCGAAGCCTTCCTTTCGGCCTTTTACCGCAAGGAGGAGCACCTCTTTTTCGACCGTGCCGCCTCCGCGCACGTCAGCATGATCGGCAATATCATTCCCTTTGGGCTTGGGCTTATTCCCGACGGTGAATTTCTTGAAAACGTCCTTTCGATGATCGATAAGCGCGGCATTACCGCCGTCTCGCTTTTCGGGGCATTTCCCCTCCTTGAGGGGCTTGCCCGCACTAGGGACACCGCGCGCCTTCGCGCCGCCCTGTGTGACCCCGGCGCCTGGTGCCGCATGCTTGACGAGGGTGCCACAGCTACCTTTGAGGGATGGGGCAAGGACACCAAATGGAACACCTCGCTCTTTCACCTCACCATGTCCTACGCCGCCGTCTTTCTCAGCGATCTCGATCTTACTTCTCTTTTCTGTGAGGAGGACCTTTTATGAAGCTCTATTTTGACGCACCCCCTTCGCTTTCGGATGCCCTTCTTATCCTTACCGAGGATCTCGGCATCACGCCTGCCCCGCAGGATGCGGCCGAGGGCACCGTTACGGTCAACGAGGTGCCCGAGGACATTCTGACCGTCACGCGCGAGGGGTGCCAGGCCACCCTCACCTTTGGCGGCGGACGGGTACGCTTTTGCCGTGGGCTTGCTACCGTGGCACGCCTCTTCCGTGAGGGGGTCACCTCCTACGCCCGCACCGAGCGGCCTCTCTTTTCGATGAACGGTACGATGATGGACGTCTCACGCAATGCCGTCCTCAGTGTGCCCGCCGTCAAGCATCTGCTCCGTAAGCTTTCGCTTCTCGGGCAGAACACCCTGATGCTTTACACCGAGGACACCTACGAGATCCGGGAGCGCCCCTACTTTGGCTATATGCGCGGGCGCTACACCGAGGCGGAGCTGCGCGAGCTTGATGCTTACGCCGCCACCCTCGGCATTGAGATGATCCCCTGTATTCAGGTGCTCGGGCATCTCGTCACGGCCCTGCGCTGGGGGGTGACCACCCCTTACCGCGATACCGACCGTGTGCTTCTTGTCGGTGCGGACGAGACCTATGCCCTTATTGAGGATATGCTGAAGACGGTCTCCTCCTGCTTCCGCTCCCGCCGTGTCCACATCGGGATGGACGAAACGCACGACCTTGGCTGTGGGGCATCGATCGACCGTTTCGGCTATCGCCCGTCGAGCGAGCTGTACCTTGAGCACCTTGCACGGGTCTGCGAGCTTTGCAGGAAGCACGGCCTTTCGCCGATGATGTGGAGCGATATGTTCTTCCGTATCTATGACGAGGAAAAGAAGTGCCACGTCCTCTACGAGCCTGCCCGCGGTGTCTCGCGTGAGTTGGCCGACAGGATCCCCGCAGGGACACGCCTGGTCTTTTGGGACTACTATCACGCAAATTACAGCTTTTACAGCGGAAACATCAAAAACCACCGCCTCCTCGACAAGGATACCGTCTTTGCCGGCGGTGTCTGGCTTTGGAGCGGGCATTCCCCCCTCTTCTCGCGCTCGCTCCGCAATACCGTCCCGGCGCTGGAGGCCTGCCGTGACGAGGGTGTGCGCGAGGTGCTTTCCACCGTGTGGCACAACGGCTCGGAGGCGGCACTCCCCCTCTCTCTTGCCGGGTTCGCCTGGTATGCCGACTTTGACTATCGCGGCGAATATTCCGAGGAGGGCGTAAGCGAGACCTTCCGCGCCGCCTGCCTTGAAAGCTATGAGGATTTTCTGCTGGCCGAGCTGCCCGAGTATCCGCACGGCGGCCGTGGGCCGCTTTCCCGTGCGCTTCTTTATAACGACCCGCTTTGCGGCCTTGCAGACAAAACGCTTGAGAAATTCGACGGCTACCGTGCCTTTTATGAAAAGGCGGAGGCAGAGCTTGCCGCCGCCGTGACCGAGGGCTACTTTGCCCCCGCCTTTGACGTTCTGCGTGCGCTTGTGCGGGTGCTGGCCAAGAAAGCCGACTTCGGAATACGCCTCACACGCGCCTATCGCGCGGGCGACCGCGCGGCGCTTGCGGCGCTTGCCGCCGAGTGTGACGAGATCGGTACGCGGATCGAGGCACTTCGCCTTTCGCACCGCGCCTCCTGGATGGCCTACTGCAAGCCCTTTGGCTGGGAGGTGCATGACATCCGCTACGGCGGTCTCCTTTGCCGCTTTGAGACGGCCAAGGCACGCCTATCCTCCTATCTTGCGGGAGAGATCCCCGCCATTGAGGAGCTGGAGGCGGAGCGCC
>JAGBZZ010000114.1 GCA_017652965.1 Clostridia bacterium
AGCCATAGTACCAGATGTCACCGGTATTGACCCAGGAGAGGATCTCCTGCCCACGCTCATCCTCGGTCGGGATACGGGTCTCCCAGCCAACGATCCAGGTCTTCGGATCCTTGCCTGCGGCGTTGGCACGCTCGATCCACGGCCAGTACAGCATGCACTGGGTCGAGGTGACCGAGCCCGTGTCGTACACGTACTTGAAGTAAAGGCGATCCATAATGTCGCCGGTCTCGTTCGGGTACTGGGCAAGGGTATAGATCGAATCTCCGACGTACAGCTTCGGCGGGCCACCTGCCTTGGTGATCTCGGCAAAGTCGGCGCTTGTCAGCCCCTGGTCGGAAAGCTTGGTATACATGATCTCGTCGCGCGTTTTTTCGGGCAGGCGCTCATAAACGCCGAGGTTTTCGGAGGCATCCACGTAGTGCCAGAGCGAGGAATCGGTCGAGATGGTGGTGTTGGCGGTCAGGGTGACGTCGGCGCCCTCATAGGCCTTGATAAACAGGGGGGAGTGGCGCGTACCGCTAACGGTATTCCCCACGTTCAGCCCCTCGCCGATCGTGTAGGTGCCCTCCATCATCCAGACGATACCGCCGCTTTGGCCGGCCATCACATCCAGGGCCTTTTTCAGGGTCGCAAACGGGGCCTCCTTGGTACCGGCGTTCTTGTCGTTGCCGCTCGGCGAGACATAGACCTGCAGGTTCCCGGACAGCGGATAGGTGTCAATGCTGACGCGCTCAAGAACCGTGACCTCCTCGGGCAGGGCCTCCTTGGCCAGAAGGAAGCGGGCCTTGACCGCCTCGGTGGTCATTTCCACCCCATACACCCCGGAGGCGGAAAGGATCTCCTTGGGCAGGTTAAGGGTATAAAGCGAAAGGTCGGCGTTCTTGGCGGTCTCGGCCGTCGCATAGGAAAGGTTCAAAGCGCCCGTAGCGCCGTTCAGCGCCTTCAGGAAGGCCATCATGGCCGAGTAGGCGCCGTCCTCCCCGTCCCCGTGGAGGTACACGCGGGTGCCGGCCTGCTCAATAACGTACTTGCCGGCGGCAGGGGTCGAGGGGGGCGTGCGGCCGTCTCCGCTCGGGTTGCCCAGCACGATCTCACGGTCACCGCGGGCGGCATCACGCGCCGCAAGCACGGGCAGAACGTAGCCTGCCGTATCGGCGATGCGCTCCTGCATATACTTGGCAATGGTCGCGTTGGCCGCATCATGCACGATTGTATAGCCCGAAAGATCCACACCGAAAAGGGTCACGCTTTCCACGGTGTAGGTGCCGCGCACAATGTCGGGGGTAGTGGGATACAGCACCTGCCCACCCGTCACGTAGGTGGCCACGTACCGCTCGATCGCCGCGACGGTTGCGGCGGCATCGCCGCCCGCAATGACCAGGCGGCCATTTTCAAAATAGATGCCGATATCGTCACGGCGCAGGCTGTGCGAGGTGCTCTCGGCACGGTTGGTAAGACCGATAAGGATCTCCTTGGTATCGGTCGGCACGCCCTGGCCGAGGCCGATAAAGTCCTCACGCACGTTAAGGTTTATGCCGGTGGCGGCCTTCACGGCATCCCGCAGAGTGCGGATCGCACGGAAGACGGTGGCATCCGCCCCGGAGGGGTAGATGATATCATATTCGGCAAGATCCGTAAACGCCGCAGGAGGCGTAGACGGTGCCGGGGTGGTTTCGCCACTGTCACCGCCGCAAGCACTCAGCATGAGTGAAAGCGCCAGCACCAGCATGGCAAAAAGCGCAAGAAAGCGAACACGCTTCATAACAGTTCTCCTTTTTCAAAGCTCGGAGCGGCCCCTCGCGCGTACTCACGCGCGGGTCATCTTATGCTCCTATTGCTACCATGATAGCATCCCCGTACCCTACCTGTCAAGTGCATTTTAAGGATTTCCACATTGCGTTTTTTATCGTGATTTTAAATATAAACGCTTTTTTTCCACACTTCTCCCAAAAACCAACGCCTGCGTATGCAAAAACCGCTTCGGCGTTGCGGCTTCGACCCGCGGGTTTGGCGCGGAAGGCTCGGCCGTTACAAAAAGAAGCAAAAAAGCACCCCGGGGGGTGCTTTTTTCGTTTGTGAAAGAAACCAAATCACGGCATCGCCGTGTATGGAATCCGCCGGTGGCGGTATGGAATCAGAGCGAAGCGATGAATGGAATCAAGCCGACGAACATGCAGCCCCAAAGGGGCTGATGCCATACCATTCGCGGCGCGAATGGATTCCATTCCGTCGCGCCGCGACGGATGCCATACCAAGCCTCCTTCGTCGGCTTGGATATAAAAAGCGCGTCGCGCTTTTTATGCCCGCGAGATTA
>JAGBZZ010000115.1 GCA_017652965.1 Clostridia bacterium
AAGCAAAGTAGTCCGTCCCAGATTCCGCATGGGGCTAAAGCCCACAGCGCTTTTGCGGCACGCCGCAAAAGTTCGACTCGCCCAAGGGCTCGCGGGGTAATGACACGGGACGGGATGTTGCGGAGTATTTTCCTTTTCCCCCTCTCAGTCACAAAAGGCCGCCAAACGGCGGCCTTTATGCTTTTACAAGAGGCGGATGCGCAAAAAGAAAACGCCACGGTGTGGCGTTTTGCTCGCGGGGGACTGACACGCGGATGGGCGCGGAGAGGGCTACACCCCGACCAAGACCAACCTGCTCCGAGGGGAGTGTCACCGCGCGATGGTGACGGTACGCAGGATCTCCTCCACCTCAGCATAGGTTACCGCGCGGTTGACGGCGGCACGGACGGCGGCGGCACCCACCTTCCCGTGGACGTAAGCGGCGATCTGCTTTCTCGCCTCGCGCACGGCAACCGCCTCGCCCTTATCGGCAATGGCGGCGCGCAAATGCAAAAGCGCCGTCTCTACCTGCTCGGCAAGGGTGGGGGGCGGTGGGATCGGCGCGCCCGCAAGGGCGGCCGCGATCTCACGGAAGAGAAAGGGATTGCCGACCGCCCCACGGCCGACCATCAGCCCGTAGCATCCGCTTTCCTTAAGGCGCGCCCGGGCTATCTCGGCCGAGGTGATATCCCCGTTGCCGATGACCGGGACGGGCACCGCCGCGCGGAGCGCCGCAATGCTTTCCCAGTCTGCCTCACCCATATACATCATGGCACGGGTACGCCCGTGGACAAAGATCGCATCGACGCCCCCACGCACGACGGCATCGGCCACCTCCAGAAAATTGCGGCTGCCGGCGTCCCAGCCAAGCCTCAGCTTGACCGTCAGGGGCATGTCCTTCGGCAGGGCGGCACGGACGGCACGCACGATCTCCTCGCATAGGGCGGGGTCACGCAAAAGGGCGCTTCCCTCCCCGTTCCCCGCGATCTTGGGGACGGGACAACCCATATTGATGTCAATACCCGCAGGGCGGCTGCCGCAGTACCCCTCGGCAAGCATCCCGGCGGCCTCGGCCATCACGGCGCTCTCGCGGCCGAAGATCTGCAAAAAAACCGTGCCCTCGTCCTTTCCTACGCGACCAAGCGGAACGGTTTTTTTGTCGCGGTAGGTCACGGCCTTGGCCGAGATCATCTCGCTGACCGTCCCCTCCGCCCCCATCGCGTGGCAAAGGGCACGCATCGCCGCATCGGTATAGCCCGCCATCGGCGCAAGCCAAAGGCGGGGCAGGCGCTCACCCATCAGAAGGGCAGACCCTCACGCACCACGGTCCCCGCATTAAAGCGGGACATCATGCGCACGAACTTGGCGGTCGCCGCAAAGGCGAGGGCGCTCTCCTTCCCCTCCGCGTCACGGTAGCGGATCAGATAGCCGTTTTCGATCCTCGCGCTACCGCGCACGTCAAGCGCACCGGCAGGCGCCTTACCGGGGGCAAGCGGCGCGATCTCGGAAGCGTCCTTCACGGTAACGCTGGCCATGGTCTTGCGGCGGGTGTGGCTGAAGACCCGCTCGATCTTCAGCTCGCCGTGGGCGAGGGTATATTCGTAGTCGTAGTCAAGCCGCCACCAGGTGATGCGGTAGAGCGCATACAGGAAGAAGGGCAGGCCTGCCATCCACATCACCCCCCCGGTCAGGATGACCGGCAGCGCATAGACGATGCAGAAGGCAATATACCCGAGGATCATCAGCTGCTTCTTGCGGCGGTAGGCGCCCTCCTTTTGGGGCTTGACACTGTGCGACAGTACGTTATGTCCGGTTTCGTCCATCTCTTTCTCCTTTTCGGGCGGAAAATTCGACGCCCCTCTTTTTTTTTGGATATTTTTTTGCTATAATGGAGGCAAAAGGCCTCATAGCAAAAGGTCTGACATGCCTATTGTATACGAAAGCGCCGAAAAAGTCAAGTCACAAGCGGAATTTGGTGGGGGTTCCCCCGCCGCCCACCGCAGAAGGGAGCCACGTGAAACGCACCGAACGATTGCCCGAGCTGCTTGCCCCCGCAGGGGGGGAGGAGTCTCTTTACGCCGCCATTGCGGCAGGGGCGGATGCCGTCTATCTCGGCGGCCTGCACTCAGCCCGCGCCCACGCCCAAAATTTTGACGAAGAGGGCCTTGCCGCCGCCGTCCGCTATGCCCATCTGCACGGCGTGCGTGTCTACGTTGCGCTGAACACCCTGCTTTATGACCGTGAGCTGAGCGCCGTCATCCCGTATGCCGAGCGGCTTGCCGCCATGGGGGTGGATGCCGCCATCGTAGCCGACCTTGGCCTTATGGCCACCCTTGCCCGTCACCTGCCCGCCCTCCCCCTGCACGCCTCGACCCAGGCCTTTATCCACTCTAGCGCCACGGCCGATTTCTACGCCTCGCTGGGGGCTTTGCGCGTGGTGGCGGCGCGTGAGCTTTCCCTCGATGCCATCAACCGTATGACCGACACCTGCCGCCCGGAGGTGGAGGTGTTTCTGCACGGGGCACTGTGCGTCAGCCATTCGGGGCAATGCCTCTTTTCCTCGCTTGTCGGGGGACGGAGCGGCAACCGTGGCGAGTGTGCCCAGCCCTGCCGCCTGCCCTACAGCGGCGGCTATCCCCTCTCCCTGCGTGACCTTTCGCTGGCCGCGCATATCCCCGCCCTTATCGCCTCGGGCGTTTCCTCCTTAAAGATCGAGGGGCGCATGAAATCCCCGACCTACGTGGCAGGGGTCACGGCCATCTACCGCCGCCTTCTTGACGAGGGGCGTGCCGCCACACGGGAAGAGGAGCGCGAGCTTTCCGCCCTTTTCTCCCGCAGCGGCTTTACCGACGGCTATTTTACCGGCCGCCACACCGCCCCCATGACCGGCACCCGCACCGAGGAAAACAAGGCCGAAAGCCGAGAACGGGAAGAAAACTTTACACAAAAGACGGTTTCCGTGCGCGGAAGTGTCGAAATTCGCGCCGATCGGCCGTCTACCCTTACCCTGTCCTCCCTCCATCGCACGGTCACCGTAACGGGGGATACCCCCGCCCCTGCCAAAAGCGCCCCCCTGACTGAGGACGAGGTGACGGCGCGCCTTGGCCGCCTTGGCGGCACCCCCTTCACGCTTGCCGAGGGGGCGCTTACCGTCAGCCTTGGGGACGGGCTTTTTATGACGGCGGGACAGCTGAATGCCCTGCGCCGCGCGGCGGTGGACGCCCTTTTGGAGACAGGCCGCGCCTTCCCCCCGTCTCCCTACCGTCAAAGGGAAGCACCCTCCCCCATCCCCACCCCGAAGCGGGTGGCGGTGGCCTACACGGCCGAGGCGGCCAAGGCCGCAGCCGCGGCGGGTGACTTCTTCGGGCGGGTGTACCTCGCCCTTGCCGCCAACGACGAGACCGCCGCCTGCCACGAGGGTGTGGTGATGCCCCCCGTTATCAACGATGCCGAGTGGCCCGAGGTCGAGCGTCTGCTTGCCACGGCCGCCGCACGCGGGGTGCGCTATGCGATGGTGGAAAACTACGGGCAGATCGAGGCCGTGCACCGTGCGGGGATGCGCCCTGTCGGCGGCTTCCGCCTGAACGTGACCAACCGTGAGACGGCCGCCACCTTATGCGACCTGGGGATCTCCGACTTTATCCTGTCGCCCGAGCTTACCGCCCCGCAGATCGCGGGGGTGGGTGGCCGCGTGATCGCCTACGGGCGGATCCCCCTGATGCTGACCGAGCGTTGCTTTACCCGTGAGGTGGCAGACTGCCGCGCCTGCGGCCGCGCCGTGCTGACCGACCGCCGTGGGGTCACCTTTCCGATGATGCGCGAGTACCCCCACCGCAACCTGATCCTCAACAGCATCCCCACCTACCTTGCCGACCGCCCCGCCATCCTGCGCGAGGCGGCCTCCCCGGCCGAGGTATACCTCTTTACGATAGAAAACGAAAAGGAAACCGCCGCCGTCATACGCGCCGCCCGAAGCGGGCAGGCGCTCCCCTATCCGACACGGCGACTGCCGAGGTAACGTTATGAGCTTTACACAAGAGAACATCCCCCTGGTGCTGGCCTCGGGCTCGCCCCGCCGCCGCGAGCTGCTTTCGGGGATGGGGCTTACCTTTACCGTGCTTGTCAGCGACGTCCCCGAGGACGTCCCGGACGGCACCCCGCCTGCCGAGGCGGTTGCCATGGTTGCCCGCCGAAAGGCCGAGGCGGTGATCCCGCTTGCCGATGCCGATGCCATTATCCTGGCGGCCGATACCACGGTAGCCCTGGACGGGGTCTGCCTTGGCAAGCCGCGCGACACGGCCGATGCCACGGCCATGCTGATGTCGCTTTCCGGCCGCACCCACACCGTCTATACCGCCGTCTCGGTCGCCTATCGCGGGCGGCTTATCACCCGGGTGGAGGCCACAGGCGTACGCTTTCGCGCCTTTGACCGCCGCGAGGCCGAGGAATACGTAAAGACCGGCGAGCCGATGGACAAGGCGGGCTCGTACGGCATCCAGGGGCTTGGCGGCCGCCTCGTCCTTGGGATAGACGGCGAGTTTGACAACGTGGTGGGGCTGCCCTGCCGCCTTGTGGATGCCCTGCTTTCCGAGGTCACGGCATGAAAAAAGAAGGAAAGCGTGCCGCCGCGGCACGGATAGCGGCCATCGCCGCGATCTTAGAGGAAAGATATCCCGTGGCCGAGTGCGCCCTCCGCTATGAGGGCGACCCCTGGCGCCTCCTTGTGATGGGGCGGCTATCCGCCCAGTGCACCGATGCCAGGGTCAATGAGGTATCGATCCCGCTTTTTGCGGCCTACCCCACCCCCTTTGCCATGGCCGAGGCAGACGAAGGGGACGTGGCGGCCATTGTGCGCCCCTGCGGGCTTTTCCGCACCAAGGCGCATGACCTTGTTGCCGCCTCGCGCATTCTGTGTACCGAATACGGCGGAGGCCTGCCAAGCACGATGGAGGAGCTTCTTGCCCTGCCCGGGGTCGGCCGTAAGATCGCCAACCTCCTGCTTGGGGATATCTTCGGGCGGGGCGGGGTCGTTGCCGACACCCACTGCATCCGCCTGGCGGGGCGGTGGGGCTTTACCCCGCCCGATAAGCGCGACCCCCTGCTTTGTGAGCGCACCCTGACCCCCCTTTTGGAGGGGATAAGCATTGCGGACTTCTGCCACAGGGTCGTTCTCTTCGGCCGTGAGGTCTGCACGGCGCGCGCCCCGCTTTGCGACACCTGCCCCATCGGGGCGGCGGGGCTGTGCCCCCACGGAGGATCTGCACATGGATAAACCGAAGATCGCCCTGCCGATTTTGGTCGAGGGGCGGTATGATAAGATCAAACTGTCAAGTATTGTTGACGCCAACATCTTTACCACCGAGGGCTTTTCCATTTTTCACGACAAGGAAAAGCTGGCGCTTCTGCGCCGCCTTAGCGAGGACGGCGGGCTGATCGTGCTGACCGACCCGGACGGCGGCGGACGGCAGATCCGCGCGTTTCTCTCGGGGGCACTGGGCGCCGGGCAGGTCTATCACCTGCATATCCCCGCCGTCCCCGGGAAGGAGAAGCGCAAAAAGCAGGCGGGCAAGGCCGGCCTTCTCGGTGTGGAGGGAGCCGACCCGGACGTCCTGCGCACCCTTCTTGCCCCCTTCTTTTCGGGGGCGGTACCCTCGCGCGCTACCCTTAAAAAGGCCGACCTTTTTGCCGACGGCCTCCTCGGTGGGGACATGAGCGCCGAGCGGCGCGCGGCCGTTGCCACCCGCCTTGGCCTGCCGGGTGACCTTTCCTCCAATGCCTTTTTGGCCGCAATCAACCTCCTTTTCTCGGAGGAGGAGTATCGCGCGGCCCTCTCGGAGGTGACGAAATGACTCTGCCTTCTGAATTTCTTGCGCGGATGCGCGCGCTTCTTTTGGAGGAATTTCCCGATTTTCTCGCGGTGTACGGGCAGGAAAGCGAGCACGCCCTGCGCGTGAACACCGTCAAGACCGACAAGGATACCCTCCTCCCCCTTCTGCCCTTCACGCCCACCCCCCGGCCCTTTGGGGAGGGGCTTTACCGCATCCCCCCCGGCGAGCGCGCGGGCACACACCCCCTGCACCACGCGGGGGCCTACTACATGCAGGATCCCTCGGCCATGGCGACCGTCTCTGCCCTGCCCTTTCGGATAGACGGGTGGCGGGTGCTGGATATGTGCGCCGCGCCGGGCGGCAAAAGCGGCCAGCTGGCCGCCCTCGTCGGCCCCTCGGGACAGCTCTATTCAAACGAGATCGTCCCCTCCCGCGCCCGCATCCTGCTTGGCAATGCCGAGCGGCTTGGCCTTTGCAATACCGCGATCCTATCGACAGACCCGCAAACGCTTGGCGCGTTTTTTGACCGTTACTTTGACCTTACGGTGGTCGATGCGCCCTGCTCGGGCGAGGGGATGTTCCGCAAATATCCCGAGGCCGCAGACGAGTGGAGCCCTGCCGGGGTGGAGGCGGCGGCCGCACGCTCCCGCCTTATCCTTGCCGAGGCGGCAAAAACCGTGGCCGAGGGCGGGTATCTCCTCTACTCCACCTGCACCTTTGCCGAGGAGGAAAACGAGGAGACGGTCACGACCTTTCTCGCCTCGCATCCCGATTTTGCCATTGCCCCGGTCTCCCCGGAGGTTTGTGCCGTAACGGCACCCGGCATCCTGCGTGCGGGGCGCCCTGCCGACATTACCCTCACCCGCCGCTACTATCCCCACAAGGCCCCGGGCGAGGGGCAGTATCTCGCCCTTTTGCAAAGGGTAAGCGGGGGGCGTGGCGACGTTACCTTCCGCCAAACGCCTACCCGTATCGAGAAAAAGGCCGAGGCGACCCTACGCGCCCACCTTGCCGACCTTCTTGACCCCGCCGCCGTCATGCAGCTGACGGTCACGGGTGACACCGTGCTTTCTGTCCCCGCCGACATGCCCCTGCCGCCGCGCGGTCTTGTGCGTGCCGGGGTGGCACTGGGCAGCATGTCGGGCAAGCTGTTTTTGCCGCATCACCACGCCGCAGGGGCGCTTGGGCGGCACTTCCTGCGCACCCTTCCCCTCTCTCTTGACGACCCCCGCCTTGCCGCCTATCTGCTTGGCGAGGAGATCGCGGCGGACGGTGCCCCCGCAGGCTTTGCCGCCGTCACGGTGGCGGGCATCCCCCTGGGGCTTGTCAAATGCTCGGGCGGGCGGGCAAAGAACCACTACCCGAAGGGCCTGCGCGTAAGCCGTGCCTGACCCCCGATCCTCATGTCATCCATTCCATAATAAGCACCCTAAAGGAGATCCGCATTATGAAGCTTTCCGTAACCTCGTATTCCTTTTTTCAGTACATCCGCGCGGGCAAAATGACCCTGCTTGACACGGTGGAAAAGGCGCGTGAGATGGGCTTTGACGGGATAGAGTTCACCACCCTGCCGACCGAGCTTTCGCACGATGAGCGCCTGGCACTGGCAAGGGATCTGCGCAAAAGGGCCGAGGAATGCGGCCTGCCGATCGTCAACTATGCCACGGGGGCTAAGCTGTGGCAACCGACCGACGAGCTGCTTGCCGCCGAGATCGAAAAAACAAAACGCGAGGTGGATATTGCCGCCGCGCTTGGCTCCCCCCTTATGCGCCATGACCTTATCTTCTCCCTGGAAAGGGAGGGCACGGGGCGCGGCTTTTTCGCCATGCTGCCCACCATCGCACGGGCCACCCGTGAGATCACCGAATACGCCGAGACGCTCGGCATCCGCACCTGCTCGGAAAATCACGGGCGGGTAGCGCAGGACAGCAACCGCATGGAGGCGGTGGTTTCGGCGGTCGACCACAAGAACTACGGGCTTCTTGTGGACTTTGGTAACTTCCTGTGTGCAGACGAGGATCCGGCCATCGCCGTCTCGCGCGTGGCCAACTACGCCATGCACGCGCATGCCAAGGATATGAAGATCCTGCCCTATACCCCCACCGCCCCGGAGGGTGCCTTCTACACCCGCAGTGCGCAGTATCTGCGCGCGACCGCCATCGGCCACGGTGACGTCCCGGTGGAGCGTTGCCTTTCGATCCTCCGTTATGCCGGCTATCACGGCTTTGTCACGGTGGAGTATGAGGGCAAGGCCGATTGCCTGTACGGCATCGAGGAGGGGCGCCGCAACCTTCTTGCCTACCTCAAGGAGATCGGCGAATTCGAGGGCTGAAGCCAAAAGCATATCATAGGGAAAGCCTCCCCACCCGGGGAGGCTTTCTGTTTCCTTGCATTCGGGAGAAAGAAATCCTGCTTTCACGGCTTGCTGTGACCGAGAGAGTTAAAAAGAAGGGGAACACTCCGCAACATCCCGTCCCGTGTCATTCTGAGCGAGCCCTGGGGCGAGTCGAACTTTTGCGGTGTGCCGCAAAAGCGCTGTGGGCTTTAGCCCCATGCGGAATCTGGGACGGACTACTTTGCTTGCATCTTCGTCCCGCGAGATCCTCGGGGCGAACCCTTCGCCCCTCGCCCTCGTTTCACTCGGGTTTCGACTCGCCCAAGGGCTCGCTCAAGATGACACGCGGGGTTGGCGCGGAGAGGGTATTCTTTGCTTTTTACCCTCTCCGTCGGCTACGCCGCCACCTCTCCCAAAGGGCGAGGCTTCCGTAGCCGCAGCTTTCGCTACTCTACCTTTGCCATCGTGAGTAGCCGAGGTAGGGTTTACGTAGCCATCCCCGATCAAGGCTTGTGCCCCTGCCCAAGTCTGCTACGAAGGATCTCGCGGAGCAGAAATTTCGCAAGTCAAGGCGGAAGGCATGCGAAGC
>JAGBZZ010000116.1 GCA_017652965.1 Clostridia bacterium
GGTTTACATATGAAAAAAGTATTTATCGACGGTAGCGCGGGTACTACGGGCCTTCGGATCCGCGAGCGCTTGGCCGAACGAAAGGACATCGCGCTTCTCACCCTGCCCGAGGAGCTTCGCAAGGATGCTTCTGCAAGACGGGAGAAGCTGAATGAGGCTGACGTGGTTTTTCTGTGCCTGCCCGATGACGCGGCAAGAGAAGCCGTGGCCATGATCGAAAACGAGAACGTTGCCGTTATCGATACCTCCACCGCCCACCGCACGGCAGCGGGCTGGACCTATGGCTTTGCCGAGCTGGGCTACAGAAGCGCCATCGCCGCATCGAAGAGAATTGCCAACCCCGGCTGTCACGCCAGCGGTTTTTTGGCTCTGGTCACGCCTTTGGTAAAGGAAGGGCTGATTGCCCCCGATACCGCCCTTTCCGCCTTTTCCCTGACGGGATATTCGGGCGGCGGTAAGAAGATGATCGCCGAGTACGAGGCGGAGGAGATGGATCCCCTTTTGAGCGCACCCAGACAGTACGCCTTGGGACAGAGCCACAAGCATCTGCCCGAAATGAGCGTTATCGCAGGGCTGACCTGCTTGCCTGCCTTCTGCCCCATCGTGGGAAGCTTTTACAGCGGTATGGAGGTCACGGTGCCCCTGTTCGCCAAGGACTTGAAGGGAAGTGCGGAGGATATTCGCGCCGCTTATGCCAAATGGTATGAGACGGGGCTTGTACGTTACGTTCCCGACGGCTCGGAGGGGGGATTCCTTTCCGCCGCCGCCTTCGAGGGACGGGACGATATGGAGGTCAGCGTGTACGGAAACGCGGAGCGCATTCTGCTCACCGCTCGCTTCGATAACCTCGGCAAGGGCGCGTCCGGCGCCGCTATTCAAAACATGAACATTCTTTTGGGTCAGGACGAGACGATGGGTCTGGTCGTGCCTCGTTAAAAGGAGGAAACGGATATGATAAAGACAGTAGAGGGCGGCGTTTGCGCCGCGAAGGGGTTTACGGCAGGCGGCGTGCATTGCGGCGTCCGTAAAAACCGTACCAAAAAGGATATCGCACTTATCGTCAGCGAGACTCGCGCCACCGCCGCGGCGGTCTATACCACCAATTTGGTAAAGGGCGCTCCCTTGACGGTGACCAAGGCTAACATTGCCGACGGCCATGCCCAAGCCATCATCTGTAACAGCGGAAACGCCAACACCTGCAATGCGGATGGCATCGAGGTGGCGGAAAAAATGTGCAAGCTGTGTGGCGACGCGCTTCACATCGATCCCAAGGACGTGGTGGTAGCTTCCACAGGCGTCATCGGTCAGCCCTTGAACATTACTCCCATTGCCGATGGCATGGAGGCTCTGGTGGCTTCTCTTTCTAAGGACGGAAGCGATGCGGCCGCTGAGGGTATCATGACCACCGACACCGCTAAAAAGGAAATTGCCGTGGAGTTCACCCTGGGCGGCAAGACCTGCCGCATGGGCGGTATTGCCAAGGGAAGCGGTATGATCCATCCCAACATGGCCACCATGCTGGTGTTTATCACCACCGACGCCGCCATTTCCTCGGAAATGCTGGGGAAGGCCCTTTCCACCGATATTCAGAATACCTTTAATATGGTGAGCATCGACGGCGATACCTCCACCAACGATATGGTTTGCGTTATGGCCAACGGTATGGCAGGCAATGCCGCCGTTACCGCTGAGGGTGAGGATTTCACCACCTTTATGAAGGCACTGAACACCGTTACCGTTTACCTCTGCCGCTCCATTGCAGGCGATGGCGAGGGTGCTACCAAGCTTCTCGAATGTAAGGTGACGGGCGCTAAGGATGAGGCCACCGCTAAGACGGTTGCCAAGAGCGTCATTTGCTCCAGCCTCTTCAAGGCCGCCATGTTTGGCGCGGATGCCAACTGGGGACGCGTGCTGTGCGCCATTGGCTACAGCGGCGCCGACGTGGACGTAAAC
>JAGBZZ010000117.1 GCA_017652965.1 Clostridia bacterium
CCATTATAACAAAATTCGGCAGAGAAAACAATCTCTCTGCCGAAATTCTTTTGTTGCGGACAGTCGAGGACGCCTGTCCCTACAAATGTTGTGTTAAACACCCTTATGAGAATCAGCCGAAGTGTCCTCTCTTTTTGTATTTTCCGGCGTCAGGGAATGTCAACCGAGAAATCGGGTTCCCACGGGTAGGTCATGCGCAGTACCTGTCCGCCGCGGCGGGCGGATTCCTCGGCATAGATGCCGGGCAGGGTCATGGCAAGCCCCGCCCGCAGGGAGATGGGGGCCTCGCCCCCTGTCAGGAGGGCGGTAAAGAAGTGGTCCAGCATGGCATAATCCATGCCGCCGTGGCCGGTGGCGGCCGGGTTATCGGCATAGGCGGGGGGCATAAACTCGCCGCTTACCTCCAAAAGGGCGGCGGGATACTGCTCCATGGTGGAATTATAGCGGATCACGGGCTTGCCCTGGCGGTCGATGCGCTCCATGTACCCCTCGGTGCCGAATACGCGGTAATTGTGATGCCCAATGTTGGCGCGGCAACGGCCGTTGCGCTGCAGCCGCACCACGGCCCCGGAATCGGTACGGAACTGGGCGCAGGCCATATCGTCCTTGGTGGGGGAGGTGCCGGGGGGATAGTCGTTCCCGTGCTGGCCGGTGCCAAAGCAGCTGACGTAGCGCAGCTCCTCGTCAAGGACGGTAAGCAGGGGCCCCAGCGAGTGGGTGCAGTAACGGATGGGGTTTAAAAGCTTCCGCCAATCCCCGTTCTCGTTCAGATGCACGTGCTCGGTCGCCGTCGGCATGCTCCAGTGGATGTATTCGGCCTCCATGCAGTAGGGCTTGCCAAGCTTTCCGCTTTTAAAATATTCGTTCAGAAGGACGGTGAATTTCTGTTCGTTGGGGTTTGCCCCGACAGAGATGATGGCCTTGGAGCCTGCCGCCGCCTCCCAAAGCTCCTTCGCCTCGCGCAGGTTTGCCACGACAGGAATATCCGACAGCACGTGGATATCCCGCGCCAGCGCCTTCGCACAGAAGGAGGCGTGGATATCGGCACCCGTCTCTACGATCACCACGTCAAGGTCGGCCTCTGCCAGCATGCGGTCGTAGTCCTCGTAAAACTTGGTTTCGGGCAAAAGCTCGGCAAGGGGGGCCTCGGAAAGCCACTGCTTTTCATACCAGTTGCGGGGCAGAATATCACAGGCCGCCGCCGGGATCACACAGTCAAATTTGGATGCCAGGGTAAAGATGGCGCGGCCGCGATGCCCAAGCCCGACGACGCCGACACGCAGTTTATTCATAGAAACGGTTCTCCTTCCGATAAATAGGGGATTTTTAAAAATAGTATAGGATATAGGGGCTAAAATCAGAAAAAACTAAAAACAGTGCGTTATGATGATCCTAATCGGTATACAGTAAGGGAAAACGGTTCTTCTCTCAATCGGCGCTCGGCACGCGGAAGCCAAGCAAAGAGGCAATGGGGGCAATATCGTAAGGCGGGATCAGGATCTCAAGCTCCCCCTCCTCCTCGCCGTCCACAACAAGTGCATAGCACTCCTTCATGCTGACAAAGCCAAGCGAGTTTACCGAAAGGCGGTAGGGGGCATAGCGCTCGGATTTCGGACTATCCTCCTTGGTGAAAAAGGGGATGGTCACCTTGCCGCACCGCTTTTCGATCCGCAAAAGGGTGCGGGCGGGGAAGCGAAAGACCTCGCGGCAGGTGGCAAGGCAAAGGTCCTGCCCCTCGGCATAGTACCACATCGGGGAAGCAATGTAATTGTACATCATGGCGCCCACGTGCTTTTTGACCCCCTTCTTTTCCTTGTACATATAGGAAAGGACGTCGATCTCGGTGGCATCGGCGGGGATCTTAAGCTCCTCCTTCGCCTCACCGACAAGCTCATTCATGCGGCGCTCCAGCAGCTCCTCATCCAGGGTCTTGGGGATCTCTTTTTCTGCGTCCGCACGCTTTTGACGGCGGTTAATAAGAAGGATCCCGAGGGCGGAGATGAGCGCGAGGATCCCGTAAAGCTGCCACATAGAGTTCGGCTCCTCTGCAGTCAGGCTGTCCTTCATCAGAAAAAACGAGAGGATGACGACCGCCCAAAGGAGCACCTTCAGTATAAGCGTGCGGGGCGATCTGCGAGGCTTGGGCTCGGGCTCGTTCTCGTCATCCTCGTCCTCATAGACCTCGTCGATCCTGCGGAGGAGGTCGGGGGACGTCCTCTTTGCGAGGAAGCGCTTGCCGTCGTAGAGGCACTCCTCGTCTTCGGTATCCGGAAATGCAAATACGTTTGTCAGGTGGTTCTCCTTTTTGTCTGTCTGTTAGTCGGCCGTGGCCGTAAGCGCCTCGTCCCCGATCAAAACGGTGTAGCATTCGCCCGGTACGAAAAGGGGAGAGGAGCAAAGAAGGTAAGCGTATGCGCCCGTGGGCGTATGGGTGACAAGCACCTCGCCCGCTGCGTTTTTCACGGTGACTGCCGTGCCGGCCGTGCGTGAGCCGACCGGGAGCCCCAGCACCCCTTGCGTGCTGCTTGTAAAGGCGGCGGGTGCGGCAGACGAGCCAACCCCGATCACCGTACCGCCGGTAACGGTGGCCGATGCGGTATAGCTCAGCGGGGATGCCCCGCCCTCTACCGGGCTTTCAAGTAAAAGCGTGCCGCCGGACAGCAAAAGCGAGCCCTTGGCATCGATCGCATCCCGTGCGGCGCGGATCGAGACCGTACCGCCCGTGACGGTAATGCTACCGTCCCCGGAGGCAAACTCGTCCCCCACCGTTGTATCGGTGCCGCCCAGGGCATTGATGCCGTCATCGTTGGCGCGGATCGCGATGCTTCCGCCGTCGATCCTTACGTGGCGCGCCTCCAGCCCCTCGTAGCAAGAGGATACGGTGATCCTGCCCGCCGCGATGCGCAGGGTGTCATTGGCGTGGATGGCATCGTCGGCCGTGGAAAGCGTAAGGGTGGCATCCCCTATCTCCACCGAGAGATCCGAGTGGATCGCATCGTCGGCCGCGTCTACCGTGAGGCTTCCACCCGCCACAAGCAGGGCGGCGGCGGCCTTCAGCCCCTTGCCGCCAGTAAGCGTCTTGTCGGTGGTGCCGCGGCTACCGCCCCCGGCGGTGAGGGTGAATTCCCCTGCGCGGATCTGCATGGTGTCCGACGTGGTGATGGCATCGCCCGCGGCCGTGACCGTATAGCGGCCGTCCGCAATATAAAGATAGGAAAGGCTCGGGTTCTTGAGGCTTTCGGCATGGATGCCGTCCTTGCCTGCCGTCAGGGTCATTTCACATCCGGTCAGCAGGATGCCTTTGTTGGCATCCAGGGCGTGCCCCTTTGCATGCACGGTGTAGTGGCCGCCGGTCACCGTCAGGCTGTCCTTGACCGTGATCCCGTGGCCGTCCGCGGCGCGGACGTATAGCGATCCGTCCCCGCTAAGAACAAGCGGTACCTTGGAAAGGATCGCATCGCTAAGATTCTCCTCTGTGGCACCCGTGCCGGTGTTTTTTACGGTATTCCCCTCTCCCTTGACGATCACGGTCGCCTTGGCGGCCTTGGTGATGCGCAGGGGCGGCGCGGTCATTGCCTGCAGGCTGGCGCCGTCCAGCACCAGCGTGACCGCATCGGTCGCATCGGCCAATACCGTCAGCGTACCGTAGAAGGTCCCGCGCAGGATGTAGGTTCCCTCATCCAGGATCGTGATGCTTGAGCCGATAATACGGACGGCGTCGTTTTCGGTGGTGGCGGTGGCACCCGAAAGCGTAATGACGGCGGCATCCTCCTCACTGTACGTGGGGTTTACGTCCTCGGGGACAAACATCTCCTCAGGCGGTGCCACCGTGACGGGGGCCGCGGTCTCGGTTGCCGGGGGAGTCCCCCCACAGGAAAAAAGCGCGAGGGGAAGTATGAGACAAAGGATAAAAAGTAAAGTATTCTTCACGCTTTTTCTCCTTACAGCTGACCGTCGTTCGCCTCGCAACGGGCGACCGTGATCTCGAGGTTGGCGTTGCGGCAACGGATCGCATCGATCATCTCCTTCTCCCGCATGGGGTCGCGCAGGGTAACGAGATAGGTCAGGCGGAACATGCTACCCATGTTGACCGTTTTGACACGCAAAAGCTCATGGCTTGCGGTGTATTCGGCAAAAAGATCGTCAAACACCGACGTGTAGTCAAGATCCTCGGGGATGGTGACCGTCACGGTCTTTTGACGGTCGGCGTCCTTGGCCGTGCCGAAGCCGGAGCGGTTATAAAGCAGAAAGGCAAGCATCAGGATCACGGTGACAAGGGTAGCGTATGCCAGGTACCCCATGCCGACCACAAGCCCGGCCCCCATCGCCAGAAACAGGGTGGCGATCTCCTTGGCCGTGCCGGGGGCAGAGCGGAAGCGCACAAGGCTGAAGGCGCCCGCCACTGCTACGCCCGCGCCGATGTTACCGTTGACCATCATGATCACCACGCATACCACGGCAGGGAGAAGTGCAAGCGTCAGAAGAAAGCTTTTGGAATAGCGGGTCTTGTACATATAGCCCACTGCGATCAGGGCGCCGAGAATGAGGGCTGTGAAAAGACAAAGCAGAAAATCACCGACCTCGATGACGCTTGTCATAGAGGTGTCAAAAAGTCCCCGAAAAAGATTTTTCATGGCATAATGCCTCCTTGGAAAATAGGGTGGGATAGATGAGGTGCCGATAGGCGGTGCCGTACTTGGAAAAAGAGATCCTGCGGATGCCTTCCGCGCTTAGAAAGCGCACCATCCAAAGCGGGATGCCGCCCGCACACTTCAGCTCAAGCAGGGACATTCCGTCGGGTATCAGGGGGGTACCGTAGGGCGGCGCGGTCAGTGACAGGGCATCGGTGCGTGCCAGGATGCGGCTGTCCAGGGTCAGGCGCAGGTCGTCCTCCGTGGCAAGGTAGGCCTCCCTATCGTAGGAAAGAAAGACACGGGGGGCAAGCGGCCGGTAGTGCGAGAGAAAATAATTGATCTCCCCGGCGATCTGCCCCACGGCATGCGGATGCCTTCCCGCCTCCATCCAGGCGGTAGCCTCGGCCTCGGCCATCGGGTGGCGGCGCTTGTATACAACGCCGTCGTATTTGCGCTTCAGCTCTACGAATACCGTATCGGCAGGGGTGACCGTCCGATAACTGCGCAGGCGCAGCTTTTCCTTAAAGATCGGCTTTTCCAGCGAATGGCGGATCAGCCGATAGCTTTCGGTGTCGTAGTAGATATTGCGGATGGTGGTACAGCCGTAGGCATCCTCCTGCATATGGGGGAAAATGACGGTCAGAAGCCGCTCTCTTTGCTCGGGCGTGAGGAGATACTTCAGCTCATACCGCTTGAAAACCGTTGTGTATGCCATAAAAGTCTCCTTTCTCCGGCCTTCGGGCTTTTTTTGGCGGCGTATGCTATCAAGGGCTGTGATCGCATATCCCGTGCGAACATAAAAGGGGCGACTTAGCGCCGCCCCTTTTCGTGAGATCAGAAATCCATGCGGGATTCGATATAGGCGCGCACCTCGGTCATAGGGATACGAACCTGCTCCATGGTATCGCGGTCACGGACGGTGACACACTTGTCCTCCAGCGAGTCAAAGTCGAAGGTCACGCAGAAGGGCGTGCCGATCTCATCCTCACGGCGGTAACGCTTACCGATCGAGCCGGCATCGTCAAAGTCCACGGCAAAATATTTGGAAAGCTCGTCATAAAGGGGCATGGCATCCTCCGAAAGCTTCTTGGAAAGCGGCAGGATGGCGGCCTTCATCGGGGCAAGGGCGGGATGCAGATGCAGGACGGTACGCACGTCGTTCTTCTCGGCATCGATGACCTCCTCGTCATAGGCATCCACAAGGAAGGCCAGGGTCACGCGGTCGGCACCCAGCGAGGGCTCGATGACGTAGGGGACGTAATGCTCGTTGGTCTCGGGGTCAAAGTAATCCATCGCCTCGCCCGAGTGGTTGGCATGCTGGCCAAGGTCATAGTCGGTACGGTCGGCAATGCCCCAAAGCTCGCCCCAGCCGAAGGGGAAGAGATACTCGAAGTCGGTCGTGGCCTTGGAGTAGAAGCAAAGCTCCTCGGGGTCATGGTCACGCAGGCGGAGGTTCTCCTCGCGCATGCCAAGGTCAAGCAGCCAGTTCTTGCAGAATTCCTTCCAGTAGGCAAACCACTAAAGGTCGGTGCCCG
>JAGBZZ010000118.1 GCA_017652965.1 Clostridia bacterium
ACAAAGGGGATGTAATTTCCTATAGTGAAATCAGCCCCCCTTTTTCACGGGAGAGCCGTTAAGAAAGACAAGGAGCAACAACATGAAGAAAAGACAGAATTTATATGAACTCAATCTTTAGGATCGCTTGGAGGACATTTCGGATAAGCTGCCGCTGACCATGTCTGCCGAAGCCTTCCTTACTCGCTTTAAGGTCACGCGTGATGCCCTGCAGCGCGAGGTCACGGTGCTGGGCCCTAAAGGAAAGTTGGATTCTACGATAAAAAAATCAACATCCAAAATTGCCATTTTGGCATATAAACTACAAGGTAGAATGGGGCATTATATCACCATTAAGTATGAGAAAAACAATGATAAACAGTTTTGTATTTACAATTTTGCTGAAGGACAGAACGGCCCACACAAGGAAGAATCAATTGACCGGTTTGTGGAAAGCGATAACAAAAAAATCCTGTGCCTTATCACACTAAAATAAGTGGAGGTGAACTTAGTGAAGCGAGCTCACATCATTTTGATTGCAGCAATATTGGTGCTGTGCATGATATCCCTTTCTTCTTGTGTCGCAATCTATATGGTTGATTACGAGTACGAACGGGGGAAAGAGAAAGGACTTTACTTCGACGACGACGATCTCGACGGTTCCGTGTGGGAATGTACAACGGCAAATATTAAACTGTACTTTTTTCGCGATGGCACTACCGAAATGCAGAAAATGCAGTATAAAAAAGGAGAAACGGTGTATTACGGACATGTTTCGCTTATAAGGAGAGAGTTGATTCTTATGTCCGAGATTGTTGAGCCCGGGCTTGTTGAGTCGTTTGAAGAGAACCCGGAGAACCTGCAGGTGGACAAGAACGGTTTTGTTGACGTTCCTACATCCCATGAAACACTCCTTGTAGGAACTTATGTCTATGAAAATGATGCGATCGTTGTGAAGGTAAGTTATTCTCATGCGCTGCTTGAGGATGAGGTTGAGACGCATATTATTTTCGAGAAAACGGATGAGGAAATTCCTTTAGAACCGAATATTTCCTACCGTTGCCGGGAGCTTGATATGTATCTTCTGGCGTATGACAGTATCGAAGGATATTATTGGGGACAAGTAACATTCGCAGGGGATTCTTTCCACATAAAGGGTACCCGCCAAGGAAATTCCCAATTGTATCAATTTTTGGGGGAATACGGACTTTGCTTTTATGCTTTTGTATTCGAGGAAAAAGAAGCTCTGATTTTCCGACTCACCGATGAACACCCTAATCTCGCTTGCCGTTGGGAATATCAAGGCGCAACCTTGACCTTTACACAGGAACCGCTACTGTCCGGGGTGAAAAATGACGCACAGCACGCACTGCAAAACTGATCGTGACGGCAATTCCGGCGGCACTCGCCGCCTCTGCCGGTTCGCTTCTATTTGATGGTATGATATGAGAAAATCAAGCCTAGAATGACGGGGAGAGATTTTGACGCCGCCCTGTTCCCGTTCTGATCCTAGCACCCATACGGCTTGCCCCGATGTGCCCGATCTTTCGGCGCATCGGGGCTTTTTTTGAGAACGCTCCCCTGATAGGGGAGAAAATTGTGAACAAATCGTGAACGATGCCGCGATAGGGTTGACAAAGGGGATGCAATTTTCTATAGTGAAGTCAGCACCCTTCCTTTAGTCGAGTATCATGAAGAAAAGATGAGGAGAACTGCTATGAAGAAGCGTGAAAATCTGTACGAATTGAATCTTTCGGATCGCTTGGAGGACATTTCGGATAAGCTGCCGCTTACCATGTCTGCCGAAGCCTTCCTTACCCGTTTTAAGATCACCCGTGATGCCCTGCCGAAGGAGGTCACGGTTCTTGACCCGCTGTCGCTTTCGGCGTATCCCGCCTCGGCAGAATGCGAGATCTTTGTTTCGCCCGACGGTGACGATGCCGCCGCCGGTACGAAGGATGCCCCCCTGCGCACCCCCGCCGCGGCTGTGGCACGGGCTGCAGGGAAGGGCGGTGTGACGGTCACTCTGCGCGGCGGCACCTACGCCCTTTCCGAGCCTATCGGGCTGACCGAGGCGCACAGCGGCAGTGCCGATGCCCCGTTTATCCTCCGTGCGGCCGAGGGGGAGCGTGCCGTTCTGACTACCAACACCCCCCTTTCCTCGGATAAGACCCTCTGGCGCGTGGCCGACCCGGCAACCGACCCGGTGGCCGCCCGCCTGCCCAAGGCGGCACAGGGCAAGGTCGTTTGCACCACCCTTGCCGAGCAGGGGCTGTGTGACGAGGACATCCCGCCCATCAAGCTTCTGCGTGAGGGCCCGCCCTGCCTGTACGTCGGCGGGGAGGAATACACCCTGGCGCGCTACCCCAATAAGAGCGTGGACATCCACGGGCTTCTGTACTTCACCCATCCCTACGATACCGGCACGGTCACCTGCCGTGACGGCTCTGACCTTTACTGGACCTGGATCGACCGTGCCAACAGCGAGTACGGCGGTGACCCGATGCACAACGTGGGCTGGCAGTTCCGGCTTCTGAACGGGAAGGATCATTTTGAAAATCCCCCGGCACGCCTCCAGCCCGACCCGACCGCCGAGGAGCGGGCAAAATTCCTGCTTTCCTGGGTCAACACCGGCAACATCTGGTGCTATGGCTCTACCTTTGAGGGCTGGGAGTTTGGCTATTACAACCTCGCCGCCAAGACCGAGGGACGGGATTTCTCGCACTACGCCGAGGGGGACACCGAGGAAAAGACCCCCTTGCTCGGCGCCTTCGTGCCCGACCCCGAGGGGCCCTATACCTATCGCGGTGAGCGCGGCTACTATTCGCTGAAGTCCACCACCAACAATGCCTACGGCTGTAAGCATTCGGGTAACTCGCCCGCCGGCCGCAATACCTTCTATCTCTTCAACGCCATTGAGGCGCTGGATGAGCCGGGCGAGTGGTTCTACGATAAGGAGACGGGCATCCTCTACATTTATCCGAAGGATGAGGCCGCCTTCTATGGCTCTGCCATCGGTTGCTCGAACAAGGTCGCCTTTTCTCCCCTCTCCTGCAAGGGGCTTCGCTATGCCATCGTGGATGGGATCGAGGTGGACGGCTCGGGCGAGGCGGGTATCTCGCTGGATTCCTGCTATAACGTCGTTTTGCAGCACGTCAAGGTCACAAACACCAAAAAAGAGAACCTCGGTATCGTGGACAGTGCCCGCTGTGCCGTCCTCTACTCGGATTTCTCGGCCTCCTATACCTCGATGCTTCGCTTTTCCGATAAGAAGAGCCACGATGCCCTGACCCCGACCCTGAACATCGTGCAGAACTGCTTCTTCCACGATGCCAAGCCCACCCGCCAGATCGCGGCCTCGGTCTCTGGGTGCCGCATGGTCATCTCGCACAACTACTTCCGCAATACCTGTGTCAACGCGGGCAACGCCTCCGAATGTATCATTGAATACAACCGCTTTGAGGGTGGCTCTGCCGACGTGGTGGACGGCGGTATGTACTACGTCAGCGGTACCTCGACCCGCGGCAACCACATCCGCTATAACCTCTTCCATATGTTCAACGAGACCCACAACGCCGTCTACAACGATACCATGAATGGCGGTAACTATGCCTACTATAACATCGTCTCGACCCTGAACTCCAAGTGCAACCATCACAAGGGCTGGTATTCCTCTACCGGTATGGGCAATATCTGCTTCGGTAACCTGATGGTCTTCCGCGATCCTTGGGAGGTGGCACGCGCCAAATCCAAGGCGGGTGACGAGGGTGAGGTGCTGGTCATCGGCCAGGGCGATAACATCAACCAGTCGCCCCTCTTCTACTACTATTTCGGCAAAGAGCATGCCGCCGTCCCCTGCCGTCTTTACGAGTTTGAGATGGAGGGCAGAGAAGAGCTGTACCGGATGGATTACGGCCCGCGCGGCAAGTATGCCACGGCGCACCAGTCGCTTGCCGGCCATTGGTGGGAGGGCAGAAAGGCCGATGAGATCAAGTCCTATCTTGAGGTTGCGGATGCCGAGGCGCGCCGCCGCATCGACCCCGCCTATATCAACCACCTGCACGGCACGGCCGTGATCCTGGATGCGCTTGACCATTCGGACTACCGCGTGAAGTACTTCTACCTGCCCGCCCGACCGACCGGGAAGTCCTTTACCTCCTCGGCCGCCCCCGCAGGCACCGAGATCCTCATCCCGCCCTATACCGTCCTTAACGAGAAGTATGAGGAGGTCGAGATCCCCGGCCGCACGCTTATCGTGCCCGAGGACGGCAAGATCACCCTCACCTATGAGGAGCTTGGCTCGATGGAGCGCCTGCGCCGTGCCCCCGCCTTCTGTGTCATTGAAAACAACGTCCTGCTTGGCGGTACTCCTCTTATGGATGATAAGAAGAATATCTTCGGGGACGTCAACGAAGAGCTGAGGATCAACGACGGGGCAGTGAAGGAGGGCT
>JAGBZZ010000119.1 GCA_017652965.1 Clostridia bacterium
ATCGTGGAAGAGCGGATGGGTGTGCAGGCAACGGTTGGCACCGTCCCAGATGCGGCCGCCCTCGGCATACACGGCCTGGCAGAAGCGGCGCACAGACAGCCCCTCCAGCTCCTCGGGGACGTAGACCCCGTGCGGGCAGTACCAGCCCGCCATGGTCGAGCCCTCGGATTCATCCACGCGGATCGCACGGATGCCGGGCAGCCCCTCCAGAAGATCCCAGAAATAGTTCATGGCACGGCGGATCTCGGCACAACGCTCGTCATAATACTTCAGCTGTACCCGTGCGATGGCCGTGCAAAGCTGGTTGGCACGCCCCTTCATACCGCCAAGCGGGATGTTGTAGAAGGGGAAAAGATCCTCGCTTTCGGTCACGAATTTGGCATTGTTTCTGTCGTAATGGCCGAAGGCAAGCGCACGCTCGTAAAGCTTTCTGTCATCACAGACGAGGATGCCAAGCTCACCTGCAGCGAAGGACTTGGTGCTCATTAAGGACATCGCGGCGATCTCGCCAAAGGTGCCGAGCTTTTTGCCCTTGTACATACCGCCCTGCGCGTGCGAGACGTCCTCGATCACGATAAGGTTATGGCGGCGGGCAATGGCCATGATCCTATCCATATCGGCAGGATAGGCAAGGTAATGCACCACCATGATGGCCTTGGTATTCGGGCTGATGCACCGCTCGATATCGTCGGGATCCATCGAAAGATGCTCGTCAATATTGCAGAACACGGGGGTAGCACCGAACTGAAGCGCCTGCGAAACGCTTGCCCAATAGGTCTTGGTGGTACAGATGATCTCATCCCCCATCGAAAGCCCGACGGCAAACATCGCGGCAGTGAGGGCAGCGGTGCCGTTGCAGTAGGCAACCGCGTGGTTGCGCCCCTGCCAGGCGGCAAACTCCTCCTCAAACTGCATGGTGATATCGGTGCCGGAATATTTGTTGTTGCGGATGACGTCCAGTGCCGCGGCCTCGTCCTCCTCGGTTATGATCGGCCATTTGAAAAGCGATTCAGGAATATTCTTGACGACCTTTTCACCGCCGAACAGTGCTAATTTTTCCATACCGGTATCTCCCTTTCTTTAAAGCTTCAAAAGCTTTACGGCATTCTCACGCACGATCTTACGGTAGGTCTCCTCACAGATACTGCCGTCCGCCCGCAGGCCGCTTAAGAATTCGTCAAACTTATACTGATGCACGGCGTCCTTGTGGCAGATGTCACAGCCGTAGAGGATACGGTCGGAAAATTCCTCAAAAAAGCCGACCGTGAAGTCGGGATCCCGCATCATGGCGCCCATGCCGCTGCCGGCCGAAAGGTCGCAGTAGAGGTTACCGTAGCTCCGCATAAGGTCCACAATGCGGCCGGGGATGACCTTGCCCGTCGGATAGCCACTGCGGATCTTTTCGTTGTTATCGGCCGAGATCTCACTCCAGAACACCTGCGAGTGGCCGAGGATACGAAGCCCCGGGTAGCGCTTGAGGATAGACTCCAAGCGGGGCAGGCCCAGCTCATCCATGATGCCGTAGCGGCCACTGCCCGGCACCGATACGTGAATGGTCATCGGCAGGTCGAGCGCCTCGAGGCACTCGTAGATCCGCAAAAGCTCGGGCGAATCGGCATACATAGGGACGGTCAGCTCGCCAAAGCCGCGTGCCCCACGGCTTTTATAATATTCAAGAAGGTACGGCACGTTGGCATAGGCCGTGCCCATGCGGGGGTCTACGTTGCAAAACCACACAAAGCGGTCGGGGTATTGGTCGGCAATGGCCATGCACCCCTCGTTGGTCATGACGGTGGTCTGATGCTCGGGGCTCAAAATGGGAAGGAGCACACCCTTTTCGATATTGACCTTATCATAAAGGGATATCATATCCTCCGCCCCCGGGAATTTTACCCCGGTGCTGTAATACGCGGGCACGTACTGCGCAAATGCCGTGGCGTGTGCGTGTATGTCTATTTTTTTGATGGCTTCCATGCTTTCACCCTCCATAAGAGCTTTTCACCTATATCTTAGCACAGGTGGCGCAGGGTTGCAAGGTGTTATTTTGGCATATTTTTGCGTAGCATTGATATTTTTTCGTCAAAAGTAGGAGAAAAACCGCAATTTGCCGTTATACGTCCTCGGCAAGGGTAATGGCGATGTGCTGACAGCCGGGGCGCAGAAGAAGGCGGCCCCCGTCGATCTTTTGCACGTACTCCATCCCTGCCGCCAAATCGGCGGGGCGGATCTCTGCCTTCTCACGCAGGGTAAGAAAAACCTCGCAAACGGGGGGCTTTTCAAAGTCGATACGGATGGTTCTGCCATCCGAGCAAATGTCCAGCCTGCCGCCCGAATATCCAAGCCCCGTGACCGCAAACGGGAGGCGGTACCACCCCTTCGGCAGGGCGGGTAAAAGATACAGTTTTCCGTCCACGCCCCCCTCGTAGGCAAATGCCCAGGCAAGCATGATCGGCAGGGTGAGAAGCGAGGGCAGGCAGTCAAAGGCGACGACTGCACCGTCCACCGACACCTGCTCGAAATAGGTGGCAAGCGAGGGAATGCCGTGGTGCGCGGTGTGGGCGTACAAAAGGAGAAGATACTTGTCGATCCTGCCGCTTTCCAGAAGGTAGCGGGCGTAATGCATGACCGGCCAGTCATCGATCCGCCCCAAAAAGCGGGTCATCCCCAAAAGCTCACCTCCCAGCGCCTCACGCAGGGCAAGGATCCCCTCGGCCTCGGCGCGCGGCAAAAGCATGGAGGAAAGCATCTCGGGATAGTAGCGGTAATTGGCAAAGGCGTTTTCGGCAATGTCCTCAGAAACCGCCACGTCCTGCCTCTCCCACAGCGTGGAGAAATAGCGGCGACGCTCCTCCCCCTTGAGGGGGTAGAAGGTGTCCTCACAGCGCGAAAGGGTCATGGGGGTGGCGGTGTACCCCAGGCGGAAGGGGGGCAGACGGCCAAAGCGGGTATCGCGCCCATCGCGTGCCAGCACCGCCGCCACGCTTTCCGCAAGGGTGTCGGCCGCCGTGCGGTAGCGCGTGCCCGCCTCGCAAAGAAGCGATGCCAGGGCAGATAGACCCCGGATCGCCCAAAGGTTATTGTTGAGATACACGTGGATGCGCTCGTTGGTGTCGGCCTCGGCACACATGTGGATAAGCGGCCCTTCATAGAGAGCGGGGTTCACGGCCATATGCGAGATCAGCTCCTCCCCCATGCCGCAAAGGCGCCTCCTCTCCTGTGGGCTAAGCGCTAAGGTGCCAAGGATATCGCGGTATTGCCACGCCAAGGACAGGAGCATCCCGTACTCGGCGGCGCTTGCCCCAAACTGCAATCTTGTGCCCTGGCGGTAGTTGATCCTACCGTCATTTCGTAAAACATACTTTACAAAGTGGCGAAAAACGTCGCGGGCGTGTGCGTGGCGGCCGAGGCGCACCATGGCCTCTATCATAAAAATGTAGTTGGGTGGGAAGTTGTCGTGCAGCTCTTTTCCGTAAAAGCGGTGGCCGTAATGGGCATGCTCGGCCGTGCAGGTGATGGCCGCCATGGCCACCGTGCCGTGCGCCGCCGTGGCCAGTGCCTCTGTCGGTAAGGAAAAGCGGGCCCCCTCACCGCGGAAGCCGACCCACCAGGACACCGTGTCGCAAAGGGCATCGAGGAAGATGGCCTCCTCGGGCGGGGTGTCAAAAAGCTCGCGCTCCTCTGCCTCACGGGCGATGGCCGCCACGCGGTATTCGATAAGGCAATCCTCGGGGTGTGCGACCCGGTAGCGCTTAGCGCGGATCCAAAGGATCGGGTCGCGGTCCGGCTCGGTCGGCTCGACAAAGTACAAAAGCTCGAGGACGTCGGTGGTGTCGGTATAGACCGAAAGCAAAAGCGGCATCTCGCCCGCAAGCAGAGTCTGATAGGGGGAAAGCGCCCCAAGGTGTGGGTCATACTCGGCGGGGGTGAAGATCGGGCAGGTTTTTCGCGCACGCCCCGAAAGCTGATGGTATACGACCCCAGCTGCATCCACCGTCAGCCCCGCCACAGACGAGACCCCGCCAAGCAGGGTGTAGGTATCCTTCATAAGGGGCGGCAGGACGCCCGCCACCTCCTCATAGGTCGGCTCTCCCTTTGAAAGAAGCGCCTCACCGAGAAGATCCCTGCCCGAGGCCAGAACCTCCTCCTTCGTGTAGCCGAGGTAATAGCCTTCCCCTCCCCGCGTGCCGCGCGTGACGTCATAGAGAGGAAGGGTATATTCGTCATCCCCCTCACGGTAGAGAAAGAAAAATTTCCCGTCCCGATACTGCTCACAAAGAAAACTGTCCCTTGCGTTGTAGGAAAACACCGTGTGGGTAAGCCCTTTCATCTTTTCCATGCTTGCGCTCCTTTCACTCTTCTCTCCTATTGTATCAAATAAAGCCGAAAAAAGCAACCGCAAAAAAAGGGCCGCAGGTCAGGGTGACCGACAGCCCGTAAGGTTATTTTTCTTGTATCGTTGTGCTGTTGCAAAGCGGGGCACGGCAGGTAAGGCAGCTATCGCGGGAGGCATCCTGCATTCTGCCGCATTGCATGCACACGCATTTTGTCAGATGCGAAAGGTTGGCAGGGAAAGCAAGATCGGGATGGTACAGCAAGGTGTCACCCACAGAGAACGCCCCCTCGTACTGCGAGGGGCAGACGACCTCCCGCTTAAGTGGCACCCCCGCCGCATCCTCAAGGCTGATGACAAGGTCGTGCGAGAAGCGGATCGACGAATGCACCCGGGGCAATCCGCCCGTCCCCTTTGCCGTGCCGTTATAATACTCATGGCGGATGGCAAAGATCCTGCCGACCTGCGCCCCCTCCTTTTTAAAGACCTCATGCACCCGCAAAACGATTACCGAAAGGAGGCAGGAGAGCAGAACGGCAAAAAGGAGACCAAGCGGCCCTGCTTGCAGGGTCACCGCCAAGGAAACCGTGAGAAGGAGGATGAGTACAGAAAGAAAAATCTTCTTTTTCGCTTTCCTTGCGCGGTTTTTCTTTATGATACTTGCAAGCGTTTCAAAAGAATTGAATTTTTCTATGATATTGGCCGTATCCATTGTCTAACTCCTTACAAATCGGATGTAGAACCGTTTCTATTATGCAATTCCCTATGCTCCTGATAAAAGCGGCGATGTACAAGCACCCAAAGCCCAAGGACACCGCCCAGGGAAAGGGCGGAAAACAGGATCAGCATGGAAAGCGCGGCAAAGAGCTTGGCAATCGGTAGCCCCTCGCTTGCCACCAGGAGCGGAATGGCAACAAAAAGTGCGCCGCCCACCGAAAGAACAAGGGCAAGCAAGCATTCGACGCGGAACTCGGTAAACTGCACAAGATAGCGCCGCTCGATCTGCCAAAAGGTTTCACCGTCCAAAGTTGCCGCACAGTTTGCCGTCCTTTGCTCGTTATTATGCAGAAGAAAGAAGCAAGGGGCGGCCAAAAAGGCCGCCCCGGAGTGCCTATGTATTTTCGGCTTAATATCCGAGGACGTCGGCCGCGATGGCAGAGGCCTTGGCATCCACCGCAGGGAGGGTGGCGGGGTCGATATCCAGGGCGCGATGAAGCGCGAAGGCGTACGGGGTTGCGGTTACGCCACGGGCTCGCCGAACTCGAAGGTCGCGGTTGCCGAGAGGCTTTTCACGATGAAGGCGCCCGTGTAGTTGTAATTCATAAAGGCGAAATACACGCACTTCTTCTCACTCACCTTATCGGGGGCAATATCGACGTAGCCGCCCCACGTCTTGGAGGGATTATCGGCCTCAATATAGCCAAAGCTGGAGGAGATCGCGCTCGTCTTATCGAAAATACCGATCGAATTGTCAAGCTCTCCCGTAGCGGTAATGTAGAAATGCGTATGAACGTCAATGCCGAGCAGCTCATCCGTGTCATAGGCAAAGGCGGTATTCACACGGAAGGTCTGCACGGTGGCGCTTGTCAGATCCGAATAATCGACGGTCATCCCGTAGCAATAGCCCTTGTTGGCATTCACTCTTTTGGAGGGAGACTTGGAATAGGTAAAGACGATCTTGCTGACGTGCTTTTCACCGCAGGAGGCGCAGGTGTGGACGGTGGCGGTACGTACGGTACTGTTCCCCATATCCTTTGTTACCTCGGCCCTCGTATAGGTGTGGCCGGTGGCCGGCAGGACCTTGATGGAGCCGGGCTCGTTCTCGTTGCACCTTGTGCAAACCTTGCGCGTTTCCCCATCCTCCTTACACTTTGCCGCCACGGTCCGCACTTCATAATCGTGGCCGAGCGACTCGGAGACCTTTTCGCTGTAGGCGTGCCCGACGGTGCTTTCGGTGCATCTCATACAGGTATAGTGGCGATAGGCCGCCGTCGTGCAGGTGGCAAGCTCGTCACGGGTGGTATACTGGTGGCCGCTCTTCGGGACGATATCCGAGTTGTAGGCATCGGGGCATCTTGCGCATTGATGCTTGGTATACCCGTCCGCCGTGCAGGTGGGGGCGACCACGGTCGTGGAATAGGCGTGCCCCTTGGCGTCAATGGCCGTCTCGTCAAAGGTCTTATCACAGCGCGTGCAGGCGATGTGCTTCATCCCCGTGGCGGTGCAGGTGGGCTCTTGCGTGATGACCCAATCGGTCCTGTCGTGCCCGAGCGAATCGATCTTCTCGCGCTTCAGCTCCTCGTTGCAGCTAAGGCACACGGTATGCCGGCTCCCGCTCCCCTCACAGCTCGCCTTGACCGTTACGATCCAGTCGCTCTCGCTGTGGCCGGTGGCGGCGACCGTCACGCTCTGCATGACCTCGTGGCAGTTGAGGCAGGTGGTCTGCTTGGTGCCGCTTGCAAGGCAGGTCGGGGCTTTGACGACCTCAAAGTCGCTCTCCAGATGCCCAAGGCTCGGGATCGCCTCGCCGTGGATGCGCTCCTCGCACAGGCGGCAGGTCTTGACCCGATAGCCGTCGATCTCGCAGGAGACGGGCTTGAGGATCTGCCAGTCGGTAGGTCTGTGGGCCGCAGGCAGGACGACCTGCGCCACGAGGACCTCGTGGCACACCGAGCAGTGCTTCCCCTCGGAGAGCCCGTCGGCCGTGCAGGTGTAGTCGACCCCGGCATCAATGACCTCGGTGTGCCCGAGGCTTGGGATCACAAATTCCACCGTTTCGCCGCAGTCACCGCACACGTGCGTGCCTTTTCCGTCCTCCGTGCAGGTGGGGGCAAGGACGGTCTTCTCGTCCGTGAAGCTCCCATGCTCATGCTCACACGAGGAAAGGAGCAGGACGAGCGGAAGCAGCAAAAGCAGGGCTGCCAGCGTGATTCTTACCTTCTTTGTCATACGTTTCTCCTTTTGGTCTTACGTGGGCGGGGCGCAGGCTACCGACGTAAATCCTTTTTCATACTCTATTATTATACTGTCCGCGCGCGCCCAAGTCAAGAGCTTTTGAAAAAGAGGCAAAAAGTCTTGCACCCTGGGGGCTTCGTGCTATAATAGAGACAGAGGCTGCCTTGCAAGGCCGCGCGGGTGGTATCCCCGCGCCCGCAGCAAACGGCCGCCCCCGAGCGAAAGCCACTTTTGTAGCGTTTTGTTTACACCGCTCCGCTTTTTTCGGCGGAGGGGTGCTTTCCCCGGGATCTATGTAAGAAAGGAAGCACACAATGGAAAACATCAGCAAGATCGACCCGCGCCTGGCGATCGTGGATTGCACCGAGCCGGATGCCGTCTGGCACGCGGTGAGCGAGCCCCCCTTTGCCCTGCACGGTGTCTTTTTCGAGGCCGAGAGTGACCGCTACGTCCGTATGCCGGGCTCGGTCGCCGCCGAGGCCAGCCGGAGCGTCCTCGGTCTTTCGCGTATGACCTCGGGCGGCCGGCTGCGCTTTGCGACCGATTCGCCCTACGTCGCCCTGCGCGCCTTGATCCCCGCTTATATGCCGATGCCGCATATGCCCCTGACGGGCAGCCACAGCTTCGTCTTCTTTGTGGACGGGGCCTACCGCGGCGGCAAGGTGACCCCGACCCCCACCGCCCTCTTTGAGGCCAAGGGCGAAAAGGTCGCGATCTCGGGTGTTTGCCGCCTGCCCGGTGGGATGCACGAGATCGAGGTCTACTTCCCGCTCTACGGCGGAGTCCACAGCGTGGAGATCGGCCTTGCCCCCGGCGCTACGCTGAATCCCCCCCGCCCCTATCAGCGGAAGAAGCCGATCGTCTTTTACGGCTCGTCCATCACCCAGGGGGCGTGTGCCTCGCGCGCCGGCAACGATGCCACAGCCTTCCTCTGCCGCTGGCTGGACAGCGACTACCTGAACCTCGGCTTCTCGGGCAACGGGAACGCCGAGCCCGCGATGCTTGCCTATCTTGCCGGGCTGGATGCGGGTGCTTACGTGTTTGACTACAACTATTACCCCTCCGCGCACCCCGACCGCGTCCTGCCCCCGCACTATGACATCTATCGGTGCCTGCGGGATGCCCACCCGGACGTGCCGATCCTGATGATCGACAAGCCCGGCTGCAGCGGCGGCTATCCCGAGCGCCGCGAGATGATCGAAAGCACCCTGCGCCGTGCCATCGCCGAAGGGGATCGCGCCGTCGCCGCGATCGACGCCCATGACTTTTTCGGTGAGCGCGACCGCGATGCCTGCCTCGTGGACAGCGACCACCCGAACGACCTCGGCTTCTACCGGATGGCCGAGGTGATGTACCGTACCCGTGCCCCGCTCCTCGGCATCGCCGACTGATGCACGCAAAGAAAAAGAGGAGGCACACAAGGATGCTTCCTCTTTTTTGATAGGACGGCCCTGATACCCGATCAGTAGCCGAGGACGTCGGCCGCGATGGCAGAGGCCTTGGCATCCACCGCAGGGAGGGTGGCGGGGTCGATATCCAGGGCGCGGGCAAGCGCCGTGGCGACCCAGCTGCCAAGATAGCGGCAGCCCTCGTCGTTATTGAAGTGTGTCAGGTCACTGCGTGCCGAGGCGGGAAGCGCCAGGGTCAGGGGGTACAGATCATTGATGATGGCATCGGTGCCGGCAAGCGCCTCGCGGGCCAGGCGGTTATACTCGGCGATCACGGCGTTGGAGCGCTTGTAGGAGACGGCCTCATACGCGACCTCATCCACCGAGGTGGAGGTAGCAAAGATGATCTTGGCCTTCGGGAACAGGACGCGCAGGCGGCGGTCGATCCGCCCGATGACCTCGGCGTAGGAGGCGGGGGCGGTCTGCGGGTCGTCACCGAAGAAGGAGATCACGTCCCAAAGCCCGGCGTTCCAATGTACCACGTCCACGTCGCTTGGCCACTCGCCAAGGCTTTTCCACTCATGCAGATAGCGGAAAACGTAATGGGCAAAGCGGCAGTTTTCCTTGGGGGCATAGACCTCGGCGATCCCATGGAAGGCCGAACGGACGTAGGCCTCGTAGCCCAGGCGGATCGAGTCACCGATCAGAACGATTTTTTTCATAAGAGTGCCTCACTTTCTATAGCAGGTATGCTTATCGCTATTATAGCACAGCAGAAGGGATGGCGCAAGAGGGCAAGACAATTTTCACGCTATGGGCAAGGATGCCCCCGCCGTGGCGGCATAGCGGCTGGGCGGGGTCAGAAAGCGGCGGCGGAAAAGCCTGCTGAAGTAGTAGACGTCCGAAATGCCGACCGCCTCGGCCGCCTGGGTGACCGACAGCCCCTCGGTAAGCAGGGCGGCGGCCGTCTTGAGGCGCAGCTCAATGATATACTGCGCGGGGGTGGTGCCGTAGCGGCGCGTAAACAGGGTGGTAAACTGCCGTTTGCCAAGCCCCGCCACGGCAGATAGCGCCGAGATGCCGATCTCGCCCTCGCGGAAGGCGGCGTGGATATGGCGGCAGGCGGCTTCGATCCTGTCTGCCGAGGTGCTTTGCATATAATCGGGGCGGGCGCGCTTTGTCAGAATGGCAAGCAGCTCGTAAAGCACCGCCATGGCACGGCAGTAGGTCTCGCTGTCCTCGATATGCCGCAGGGAATACAGGCGCCTGAAAAGGTTTTCCACCTGCGGCTCGTCAAGGCAGGCAAAGAGCGAGGTCGGGGGGGCGCCGTCGGCATCAAAGGTCACGCACAGCGCCTCGCCCTGGCTTTCCCGCATGACGGTGTAGGCATCCTCACGGCGAATAAAGAACAACGAGCCCGCCCCCACCGAAAGGATGCGCCCCGAGGCGGAGAGGGTGTGGATATACCGCCCCGAAAGCTGATAGGAAAGGATATGATGGTTGCGTGCCGCCGAGGCCCAGCTTTTTCGCTCGGTGCGGTAGAGATAGACATTGGAAATCGCGGTGACGATCATGCAAACACCTCCCTTTTTTCCATTATTATAGCAGAATTTTGCGAAAGGTGCAATATCTATTGCGCTTTTGTACAAATTTTTCGTTTTCTCCATTCAAAGCGGCCGGCGCGTGGGATATGATGGGGATAGGAAGAAAAAGGAGGTATCCTTATGTCATACGAGATACTGCGCGCCCGGCTTTCGTCCTTCTATCGTGAAAAGCTGCCCAAAATGGCAGCGGACATGAAGGAGCGGGTCTATGCCCGCATGGATGCCTATGCCGAAGCGCACCCCGACGAGAGTGCGTATCTTATGAAGGCCGCGCTCTACCGCACGATCACCGAGGAGATGACACCCGTCCTGTTTGAGGGGATACCCTACTACTTTGAGACGGGGGCGCTGACCGCCTTCTCGGACGGGAAGTTCAACCGTGGCGGCCACCACGCCAACGGCTGGCTTTACGAGCGGAACATGCACCGCTTTATCGACGTTGACCCCGCCGCCTACGAGCGATACCGCCGCGAATCCGGCACGCTCTACCCGCAGACAGGACTATACGTGGACATGATGCACGCGGGGCTTCCGTTTGAGAAGCTGTTTCGCGTGGGGCTTTCGGGGATACTGACCGAGATCGCCGAGGCCGAGGCGGTGACGAAGGGGCAGGAGGAGCGCGAGTTTCTGACCTGCTGTCACGCGGGGATCGAGGCGCTTGCCGCCATTGCCGCACGCTTTGCCGAGGCGGCGCGGGCGCAGGGGCTCACAAGCCTCGCCGAAACGGCCGCCCGCGTTCCCTATGCCCCGCCCACCACCCTTTACGAGGGGCTTTGCACGCTTGCCTTTCTCCGTAAGGCGCTTGGCGCCATTGAGGGGATCGGCTTCAGCACCTTCGGGCGGGTGGACGTCCTTTTACAGCCGCTTTACGAGGCGGATGCCGCCCGCGGAGTCTCCGATAGCGCGCAGAAGGAGGCCATCGCCCTCTTTATGCTGGCCTTTGACGCCGCCCGTGACACCGAGGGGACGATCGACACCCCCTACGGCTATGACCTTGAAAACTCGATGACCCTCGGCGGCTGTGATACCGAGGGGCGGGAGGTCTTTGGCGAGGTGACCCGCCTGTTTGTCGAGGTGCGGGAGGAAAACCGTTTTCTCTATCCGAAGATCATGTTTCGCTACTCCGCCGCCTCCTCTGAGGAATATCTCCGCTTTATCACCGCCTCGCTTCTGCGCGGGGAAAGCTACAGTCTTTTTGAGAATGACGACGTCACCATCCCTGCGCTGATCCGCTCGGGAATCTCGGAACGGGATGCCCGTAGCTATGCCGTGGGGGGGTGCTGGGACGTCCTGATCCCGGATGCTTTTCTGAAATTCAGCGGGGAGTATCTGAACACCCTGCGGCTTTTGGAGTACGCCGTGCATGGCGACAGCGAAAAGCTTGCCGTCCTTTCGCTCACCCCGCTTTCGCTGGAGGAGGCCACCGACTTTGAGGATCTTTACGCCCGTTTCCTTTCGGGGGTGCGGGAGCTGCTTTTGAAGAAGGCCGCCCCGATGAGCAAGGCCTCGCGCGAGTGGCATAGGGTGAACCCCATGGGGGCGCTTTCCGCCCTGATGGCGCCCTGCCTGCCCGCCCGCCGCGACATTACGGCAGGGGGCGGCCGCTACAACCGTGAGTCTGTATACTTCTGCGGCTTTTCCGAGATCGTGGACTCGCTTCTGGCCATCCGCCGGCTGTGCTTTACCGACAAGGCCATGACGGTTGGCGAGCTGTTTGCCGCCTGCCGTAACGATTGGCAGGACACACGCCTGCGCGAACGGGTGATCGCCCTTCCCTCCTACGGGGACGGGAGCGAGGAAAGCTCACGCCTTGCAGGGCGGCTCTTTGACGACCTTTACCGCCTCTCGCGCGATCTGCCGACCGCCTACGGCGGCGACTTCCGCATTGGGTACAACCAGTTTACCGAGATCATTTTCTGGGGAAAGACCACCCGTGCCCTGCCCAACGGGCGGCGGCTTGGCGACTACATCTGCCAGGGGCTGACCCCGACACGCCTGCAACGCGAGGTGGGGCTTATGGAGCTGCTTGACAGCCAGCGCTATATGGATCTTTCGCTATGTGCGGGCAACGCCTCCATGACCCTGACCCTGCCCGCCGGCAAGGCCGAGCCCGCCCACATGAGCGCGCTTTTGCGGATGCTTTCCCGCGCGGGGACGCAGGCCGTCCAACCGAACTGCATTGACAGAGAGACCCTGCTGGCCGCCAGGCGCGAGCCCGAGAAATACCGCCATATCATTGTGCGGGTGTGCGGGTTTTCCGCCCCCTTTGTTCAGCTTTCCGAGGCCTACCAGGAGGAGCTTTTGTCGCGTATGTACACCGAGGGCAGGCCATGAGGATCACCTCTGTCCAGGGCTTTTGCCTGCATGACGGCCCCGGCCTGCGCACCGTGATCTTTCTTGCCGGATGTCCCCTCTGCTGTCCGTGGTGCCATAACCCCGAGGCACGCTTTGCGGCCGCGCGGCTTTCGTACGATGCCGGGCGCTGTATCGGGTGCCGCGCCTGTGGCGATGTCTGTCAAAGCACGGCGCATACCTGGGAGGGGGGCACCCACCGTCTGGCGTGGGATGCCTGCCGCTCTTGCCTTGCCTGCGCCGACGCCTGCCCTACGGGCGCGCTGACAAGGACGGTGCGCGATCTTTCTGAGGAGGAGCTTTTCGCCATTGCCGAAAGGCAGCGCCGCCTTGGGGGGGACGAGGGCGGGATCACCTTCTCGGGTGGGGAGCCGCTTTTGCAGGCCGACGCCCTTTTGCCGCTTCTGCCCCGCCTTTCTGTGCATACCGCCATTGAGACCTCGGGATATGCCGACGAGGAGACCTTTTGCCGTACCGTGGCGGCGGTGGATCTTGTTATGATGGATCTGAAGCTGGCAAGCGATGCGGCGCACCGCCGCTATTGCGGGGTATCCAACCTGCCGATCCTCAGAAATCTTGCCCATCTGCGCCAAAGCGGCCGCCCTTATATTTTGCGCACACCCCTGATCCCCGGGATCACCGATACCGAAGAGAACCTGCGGGCGCCTTCTGCCATTGTGGGAAACGACCCGTGGGAGCTTCTCCCCTATCACGCCGCCGCGCGGGAAAAGCACGGGCGCATCGGCCTTCCTTATCGGATTTCGGAGAAGTAGGCGTTTCGGTGTTCTTCTACAAATCTGCCGATTTTTTCGACATATCTGCACGAAAAAGCCGCAGGACTCGGATATAATGAAGATGGATAATGCTATTACTACCATAAGGAGATATACTATGCAATACGTAGACTTTTTCGGTCACAAGGTATCCAAGCTGATCGTGGGTGATAACCCCTTCAACGGTTGGTCTTATATTCCTACGTTCATCCCCGGGAAGGAGATGAAGGAATACTACACCGAGGACAAGATCCTGGAGGCCATCTATAAGATGGAGGAGCTGGGCATCAACACCATGCTTCCGCTGGCTGACCCGTACATCATCCGCGTGCTGACCCACTATCGCGCCAACGGCGGTAAGATGAACTTCATCTTCCAGACCTGGGGTCCTATGATGATGACCCCCGAGACCTGGCCGATCACCATGCGTAATATGCAGGAGGTCCAGCCCATCGGTGTGTACCTTTCGGGTACCTTTACCGACGTGCGCCGTGAGACCGGCCGCGACCAGGAGATCAAGGATATGCTTGGCCGTATGAGAGCCATGGGCATTCCGCTTGGCCTTTGCACCCACCGCCCCGAGAACATCGCCGAGTTTGAGAACGGCGAGGGCTGGGATTTTGACTTCTACATGGCCTGCATGTACAACGCCCGCCGCAACCGCGAGGGGCAGGAGAGCGGCTTCCTCACCGGCAAGTCCAAGGGTGACATTGAGTTCCATCCCTCCGACCGTGGCGAGATGCTGGAGGCCATCAAGGACGTGAAGAAGCCGATCCTCGCGTTCAAGATCTTTGCCGGTGGCCAGATGCTGGCCGAAAAGAACGAGGCCGAGCGCCGCGAGCTGATCCGCGATGCTTACGACACCATCTTCACCACGCTGAAGCCGAACGACCTTGGCGTTATGGGTGTTTTCCAGAAGCATCACGACCAGCTGACCGAGAACGTTTCGGTCTTCAACGAGTGGGCGGCCAAGGCTTGATCGCCATCCCCCACGCCAATATTTCTTAAACTAAAAAAGAGTACACCTCGGTTTTTTCGCCGATCTGTACTCTTTTTATTTGCGCCCCTGTCATACGGCGGAAGGAGAATGCGGCAGTAGGGGGGCGAAGATGCAACGCCGAAGCAGGGTTTACGTACGCCGGCACCCCCTTTCATTCCCTCGCTCCCGGAGTAGCTTTCGGTACTCTACCTTTGCTATCGTGAGTAGCAAGGGCCACGGCTTTGTCTGCCCCCCTCCGGGAGGGGGGAGGGCCACAATGTGGCAGGGGGAGCTTGCGGCACTGGGGATTACGAAGAGGCAACGCCAAAGCGGTTTTCACATACGCCGGCTCCCACCACCGCGAAGGCGGTCCCCCGTCCCCCGCTGGGGAAGGCTAACGGTTGGCATTGCTTTTTGGGGGAGGCGTGACATCTTCGTCACCTTTACTGCCGCAAGCTCCCCCTGCCACATTGTGGCCCTCCCCCCTCCCAGAGGGGGGCATACTTTGCCGTTGC
>JAGBZZ010000120.1 GCA_017652965.1 Clostridia bacterium
CATCCACGCAGGAGGCAACGGGCTGTGCCATGCCGGGATAGGTGCGGATAACGATCAGGTTTCCGGCCGCATCCACATGCACGACCGATTCAGCAAGGTCGCTGTTGTAGCTCGGCACGGGCGTTTCCTGCTTGGTGGGGCGAATGTACTTAGACACGCCAACGGCCGTCATGGCCTTTACCAGCTTCAGGTCTCGGATATCGCGCGAGATGGTGGCCTGCGTAGCGGCATAGCCGGCATCGCGCAGGCGGGAAAGAAGCTCCTCCTGCGTATCAATGCTGTATTTTTCAATAAGCTCGAGGATTTTTTTCTGTCTGTTGTTCTTCATGACAATCATCTCCGTCATTTCATTTTTTGGTTCAGAATGTCTAAAAGATTGCGTTCGCGGAAGCTGATGAGCTGTAGCGTGCGGCTCGATCGTTCTATGGTGACCGCGTCGCCGGGCTCTAACAGGAAGTTTTCTCTTCCGTCCATGGTGACGGAAATCGCACTGTCTTCCGAGGTGTTCTCTACCAAGAGGGGCTTTGCGGTATCGAACACGATTGCGCGGTTATGAAAGGAATGGGGGCATATCGGCGTGGCGCAAATGGCGTCAAGCGAAGCAGAAAGAATGGGGCCGCCGGCGGAAAGCGAGTAGGCGGTAGAGCCGGTCGGGGTGGAAAGGATAAGTCCGTCACCGAGATAGGTGATTGCTTCCCCCTCCCCTTGGCGAAGCGAAAGGGAAACCACGTGCCCGATATCCGAGCGGTAGAACACAACGTCGTTGACCGAAAGACGGGGCATGACCCATGCCTTTTGGTTGCGCAAGAGCGTGACCTTCAAGGTCATGCGCTCACGCACGGTGTAATCGCCCTTGACAAGATCCGTAAGGCGGGATATATCCGCAGGCTCCAGCTCCGAGAGGTAACCGAGTCTGCCGAGATTGATGCCGAGCAAGGGGACGCCGAGGCGAAGTGCCATGCGGGAGGCATCCAGCACGGTGCCGTCGCCGCCTACGGTGATCACACATTCCACGTCCTCAGGAACCTCACCCGCGGCGAGGAAGGTGACCCCATCCGTTCCGCCGTGTACGTAGCGCTCGTCAAGCAGGACGGTAGCGCCCGCTTTGAGAAGCACGCCGCATACCTTGGCGGTCAGGGAGAGATCCTTATCCTTTTTTTCGTTGGGAATGATCAAAAATCGTTTCACGATCCTATTCCCCTTTCTTTTCAAAGTGTGCTAAATATTCTACGTTGCCGTCCCCGCCGCGTATGGGAGAGGTGATAACAGCGCGAAAATCAAGGCCGAGAAGACCTGCCGCATCCGTGACGCGGGCGATGGCTGCCTGCCGTGCCTTTTCATCGCGTACGATGCCACCGCGCCCGACGTGGGCACGCCCCACCTCAAACTGCGGCTTGATCAGGGTAACGATCTGTGACTTGGGTGGCAGAACCGAAGCAAGCGCGGGCAGGATCAGGGTCTGCGAAATAAAGGAAACGTCCATGACGGCAAAGGTCGGCGTTTGGGGAAAGTCCGACGGTTGCATATAGCGGGCGTTATACCCCTCCATACTGACGACACGCGCATCCTCTAAAAGTTCCATTGCCAGTTGACCCGTACCCGAATCAACGGCATAAACGAGTGTAGCACCGTTTTGCAAAAGGCAATCGGTAAAGCCGCCGCTGGACGCCCCGACGTCAAGGGCAACCGCCCCGCGCGGAGAAAGCGAGAAGGCTTTTAGCGCCGCCTCCAGCTTGAGGCCGCCGCGACTGACGTACGGCAAGTCGCA
>JAGBZZ010000121.1 GCA_017652965.1 Clostridia bacterium
CTGCCATGCGTAGCGTGGTCATCCCCGAAAGCGAGCTGACCTTTGAGAAGCTGGAGGTTGCCCCCGGCGAAAACCGCACCCTGGATTTCATCCGTACCCTGCTTGCCAATATGGGCATTGAAGCCGATGCGACCCTGTATTCCTCGAGCGACGGAACCCTGCGCGTTTCGATCACCGGTGAGGGTGCCTCGGTTCTTATTGGCCATCACGGCGACACGCTGGATGCCCTGCAGTATCTTGCCAACCTGGCCGGTACCCAGAAGAACGCCAACGGCGAGAAGTGCAAGACCCGTGTGACCATTGACATTGAGGGCTACCGCCAGAAGCGCGAGGAGACCCTGCGCGCCCTGGCACGCCGCAAGGCCGCCCAGGCACTGAAGAACAAGCGCAGTGTCATGCTGGAGCCCATGAGCGCTTACGAGCGCCGCATCATCCATTCCGAGGTACAGAGCATTGAGGGGGTTTCCACGAACTCGGTAGGAAGCGATTCCAACCGCAAGATCGTGATCTTCCTTACCGATAAGCGCGGTGCCGCCGCAGAGCCTGCGGATGCCGAGTACACCGAGCCTGCCGACCTCGTCGAGGAGACCGTCGCCGAGACGGCCGAGAGCGATGAGTGAGCTGACCTCTACCATAGCCGCTATTTCGACCCCGCCCGGTAAGGGCGGGGTTGCCGTTATCCGCCTGTCCGGCCCCGAGGCCTTTGCCATTGCCGCCAAGGTCTTTGTGCCGCGCGGCCGCCGCACCCCGTTTGATGCCCCCCGCACCGCCATCTACGGCGATATTATGGAAGGGGGGAGCGTGGTGGATGACGGGCTTGCCGTCGCCTTCCCTGCCCCGCACTCCTATACCGGAGAGGATACGGTGGAGCTTTCCTGCCACGGGGGCGTATTGATCACCCGTACCGTGCTGGAGGCACTGTTTGTAGCCGGTGCCAGACCGGCCGCCCCGGGCGAGTTTACCCGCAGGGCCTATCTTTCCGGGCGCTTGGGGCTTTCCGAGGCCGAGGCCATTGCCACCCTTTTGGATGCCAAAAGCACCGCGCAGGTGCATCGTTCGGCCTCGCGCGGTCTCTTTTCCGATAAGCTTGCCGAGCTTTACCGTGAGATGCTGGCCCTGATCAGCAATGCCGAGGCCATCATTGATTTCCCGGAGGAGGATCTTGCCGAGATCCCCGAGGAGGAATTCCGCACGCGCCTTGAGGGTGTCCTCCGCGGGATCACCGTGCTTGCGGACAGTTATCGCACCGGGCGCGCGGTTGCCGAGGGGATCCGCACGGTCATTGTCGGCCGGCCGAACGTCGGCAAAAGCAGTCTTTACAATCTGCTTGCCGGCGAGGATGCCGCCATTGTCAGCGATACCCCGGGGACAACGCGGGACGTTTTGGAGCGCACCGTGCCGCTTGGGCGTGTCCTTTTGCGCCTTGCCGATACGGCCGGCCTCCGTGACTCGCACGATCCGATCGAAAGCATCGGGGTAGGACGTGCCAGGGCCGCCGCCGCAGAGGCAGACCTCATCCTGGCTGTTTTCGATTCCTCCGCCCCCATGACAGAGGAGGACCGCGCCCTGCTTACGCTTTCGGCACGCCCGGACACTGTACGGGTGGCTATTCTCAACAAAAGCGATCTTCCCTCCCGCCTGAAGGCGGAGGAGCTTAGCGGGCACTTTGACGCTACCCTCACGCTTTCTGCCAAGTGCGGCACCAAGGAGCCGCTGGAGGGAGAGCTTGACCGTCTCTTTACCGACGGCAGCCTTGTTATCGGCGATGCGCCGATCGTGGCATCTGCCCGTCAGTATGCCGCCCTCTGCCATGCGCGGGATGCCCTTTCGAGTGCCTTGGCGGCACATTGCGGCGGTCTGCCTGCCGACATGATGCTTTGCGACCTGACCGATGCGATGGCCGCCCTTGGCGAGGTGGACGGGCGCACGGTCAACGAAGAGATCGTGGACGAGATCTTTCATCACTTCTGCGTGGGAAAATAAAAAACACGGAGGAGATCCTCCGTGCCCTTGATCAGCTTCTTTTGCCACGCGTTTTCGGAAGCAGGATCACAACCAGCGCCACGATTGCCGCGGCGATGACGATCGCCACTATGATCGCCATGATACTGCCGCCCGCATCGGCCTCGGTCATGCCCGTGGTCGTGAGGGCTGTCGTCACCGGGGCCGTTGTCACCGGCGAGGTGGTGACGGGCAGGGTCGTAACGGGTAGGGTAACGGGCGACGTTGTCACGTCTCCCTCCACCGTCGTGCCGTCTGTCACCACCGTGGTGACAATGCCGTGGTCGTCCCCCACGTTTTCGGTTACCTCCGGCACGGCAAGCGCCGCCACGGTGGTAAGAGAAAGAAGAAGCGTGAAAACAAGAAGAGAAAACAGGTGTTTTTTCATGTTACAATCCTCTCACAGCAATTGCTGCCCGCTTAGTATGCACGTAGGTTCCCGTTTTTATCAAGGAGAGCATTGACAGTATATGGAAACGAAGCGTTTTTCAAAAAATGATGCCGGCTTTGTGTGCGCCCATTGCGGGCGCGAGGTCACCCCGCTTGGCTATACCTCACGCAATCATTGCCCGTTTTGCCTTTGGTCACTGCACGTGGACGTGATGCCGGGGGATCGGCAAAATCCCTGCCGTGCCCCGATGCGCCCCGTATTTGCCGAGCCGGATGCCCGCCGCGGCTACATCATCACCCATGAATGCACCGTGTGCGGCGCACGCGTGCGCAACCGTACCACAAAAAGCCCGGGTGGCGAGCAGGAGGACGATCTTTCGCTTCTCATCACGCTGACCGCCGGGCAGGCTTGAATAATCCCCCCCTCTTTGCACATACTGCAAAAAAGGGGGGATTTTTTATGTATGCCATTCTTTTTCGCACGCTTTTTCTGTACGTTCTTATATCGGTAGTGATCCGTGCGATGGGCAAAAGACAAGTGGGCGAGCTTGAGACCTCCGAGCTTGTCAGCACCTTTTTGCTTTCACAGCTGGCCGCCCTGCCGATCGAGGATTCCGAGATCCCGCTTTCGCACGTGCTGCTTCCTATCCTTTTGATCGTAACGCTGGAGATCCTTGTGACCTTTCTCAAAAGCCGTGTCAATTTTCTGAAGCGGATCTTTGCATCCCGCCCCTCTATCCTTATCGACCGTGGAAGGATAGACCAGAAGGAGATGGGACGGATGCGCCTGACGGTGGAGGAGCTGATGAGCGAGGTGCGCCAGCAGGGCTACCGCGATATCCGGGATATCTATTACGCGATCCTGGAGGAAAACGGCAGGTTTTCGCTTCTCCCGCGTACCGAGTGCGAGCCGCCAAGCCTGCGGGATGAGGATCGGCACCCGAGGGAGCGCGGATGTGCCTTTGCCCTGGTTTGCGACGGGGTGATCGACCGTGCGGCGCTTGGACGCATGAAAAAGGACGAGGCCTGGCTGCGCGCGGTCTGCCGACGGGAGGGGACACGGCCTGAGGATCTGTTTCTTCTCACCGTGGACGAGACGGGCGAGGTCTCGCTGACAAGGAAGGAGAAGCAGGCATGAGGGCGTTTTTGACGGCACTTCTGATCCTTGGCCTTCTCATTGGCGGGGTGATCCTTCTTTCCGAGGTTGGGATCCGCCGCCTTGATTCCTATCTTGATGCCCTGCCGCACGCGGAGGATCCCGTGGCGGAGGAGGCGGATCTTGCGGCGCTTAAGGGGAGGATTGAAAAGGAGCTGGGACTTTTAAACGCCATCCTTCACCACACGCAGGTGGATGCCTTGACGACCGCCCTTGCCCGTGCGGTGGCCGCCGCCGAGAGCCGGGATGCGGTCGAATACCGCATTCTGGCCGGTGAGGTACGGCAGATCCTTAGCGACATGAAGCGGGATCTTTTGCCGCTCCTTTCGGATATCTGGTAGCACACGAGAAAAAGGGCGCAGTACCGACAAGGCACTGCGCCCTTTTATTAAGAAAGAAGATATTCGGCAAGCTCACCCGGCGTAGCAAAGACGCGCTCTGCACCGTAGGCCATCAGCTCCTCACGGGAGCGGAAGCCCCAACCGACCGAAAGGCAGGGGATGCCAGCCGCACGGGCGGTTTCAATGTCTACCTCGGAGTCGCCGATCAGGAAGGCGTTCAAGCCCTCCTCGCCAAGCGCACGCAGGGCAAGCCGCACCCCGTCCGGGGCGGGCTTCCTGGGCACCTCCCGGCTCTCTCCGATTGCCACGGGGATCGCCCCACCGAAGAATCGGGTGGCAAGCTCCTTGACCGCCGAATCAAACTTATTGGAGACGATGCCGATGCGAAAGCCGGCCGCAAGGAGGCGGTCAAGAAGGGGGAGTATGCCGTCGTACGGAGCGGTAGCCACCATCGTGTGGGTGGCATAGTAGGTCTTGTACTCCGCCAATACCTGCGCATAATCCGGATTATCCGCCCCGTTTGGCAGGGCGCGCCGCAAAAGGCTTGCCGTCCCGTTGCCTACCATCCGCACGACCTCTGCCACGCTGTAGGTAGGATACCCGTAAAGCGAAAGGGCGCGGTTGAGGGCGGCGGCGATATCGGCTATGGTATCGAGAAGCGTGCCGTCAAGATCAAAGAGAAGCACCGGTTTTTCCATATCAAAGCTCCTCAAAGCGGTTGCCATCGGCATCGGCAAGGCTTATGCGGGTCACGCTTACCGATTCCGAAAGGGGATCGTGCGAAAGGATGCCCAGCCGCTCACGCAGAACCGACAGAAGATACTCGGTATTCAGAAACGCCCCACCCTCGGCACGCAGGACAAGATGCATAAGGATCGCTCCCTCGCGATAGCTTGCCTTTACCGACAGGATGCTTGGCGAAACGTCCACGTCACGGTCGCCCGCCTTGGAGCGCTTAAAGACCGTCAAGGGGCGCTCGGAAAGGATCGCGGCACATCTTGCGGCCAGGGCACTGTCTGCCCCCTTTGTCACGATACGCACGCAGTACTCCGCGCGGTCAACCGCAGTAAACTTCACAGCGGGATAGCCCGCCGCCGTGATCAAAAGGCCTGCGGGCAGGGTCGCATTCAGGGCTTTCATGGCCGCCGCAGGGTCATAGGGCGAGGCCAGGCGCACGTCAAGATACTCGCACTCGCTCATCTGGCCAACGGCCAAGGGTGCGGCGAAGGCAAGCTTTGGATGGGGGGAAAACCCCTCGGAGTAATAAAGCGGCAGAGAGGCACGGAGAAGCGCCTTGATAAAGGTACGCATCACGTCAAGATGCGAGATGTAGGCAAGCGCCCCGTTTTTCTGGAAGCGGAAGCGCAGGGTAACGTTTGGCGCATCCTCGGGCCGCGTTTGTGAGATCAAGGACACCATTGCGCTTTACCTCCAAGACAGGATGCCCCACAGCCCGAGCAATGCTCGGCACAGGAGGGGGTGGTTGCCCCCGCATAGGCGCGCTCACGCTCACGCCACAGGAAGGCCTTGGTGACGCCGCAGTCGATCATATCCCAGGGCAGGATCTCATCCCGCCCGCGGGCGCGGTTGGCATAGAAGGAGGGATCGATACCGGCACGCTCAAAAAGATCGCACCAGGCCTCGTACGAGAAGCACTCGTCCCAGGCATCAAACGTCCGCCCCTCCTCCGCGGCCAGAAGAAGCGCGCGGGAAAGGCGGCGATCCCCAAGGGCAAAGACGGCCTCAATCCTTGAGACCTTGGCCTCGTGGTAGCGGTAGGAGATGCGGCGGTCTGTGACGCAGGTCTTAAGATACTCCTGCTTGCGGCGAAGCTCCTCCAAGGTATCCTGCGCCTCCCACTGGAAGGGGGTGAAGGGCTTGGGGATGAAGCAGGAAACGCTCAGGGTCACACTGACGCCGCGCCCACTTCTCTTCTCCTTCGGCACCTCAAAGTAACGGCGCACCACGTGACTGCCAAGGGTGGCGATACCGGCAAGGTCCTCGTCCTGTTCTGTCGGCAGGCCAAGCATGAAATACAGCTTGACATTCCCCTTACCCGCCTCAAAGGCGATGCCGGTGGCACGCAAAAGATCCTCCTCGGCCACGTTTTTGTTGATGACGTCCCGCAGGCGCTGGGTGCCCGCCTCGGGGGCGAAGGTGATGCCGCCCATACGGACGGTGGACACCTTATCCATCAGCTCACGCGTGAAGCTGTCCACGCGCAGAGACGGTAAAGAAAGGTTTACCTTTTTCTCGTTTGTCCAGGTAAGCAGGCGGTCGGTAAGCTCGTCCACCTGCGAATAGTCACTGATGCTGAGGGCGATAAGCGAGATCTCCTCATAGCCGGTGTTGGCCACAAGCGTAGCGGCCTGCTCGCAAAGCGTATCCACCGAGCGCTCACGCACCGGGCGATAGACCATCCCCGCCTGACAGAAGCGACAGCCGCGGATGCAGCCGCGGTAGGTCTCCAGGGTCACGCGGTCATGCACGGTTTCGATATACGGCAAAACCGGCCTAAGCGGCACACGCGCCTTGTCCAGATCCTTGACGATGCGCTTTCTCACCTTGGCGGGCACATCGGGGTACTTTGGGGTAATGGCGGCAATAAGGCCGTCCTCCCCATAGGTCACCTCGTACAGTGAGGGGACGTAAAAGCCCTCTATATGCGAGGCCTCACGCAAAAAGGACTCACGCGTATAACGGCCATCGGCCTTCATCGCGCGGTAAAGCCGGGTAAGCTCGGGCAGGGCCTCCTCGCCCTCACCGATCGAAAAGATATCAAAGAAATCGGCGATCGGCTCGGCATTATAGGCGCAGGGGCCGCCGCCTAGAAGGATGGGATCATCCTCCCCACGGTCGGCCGCCAGAAGAGGCAGACCGCCAAGCTTCATCATATGAAGGGCTGTCGTATAGCAAAGCTCATACTGCAGGGTAAAGGCCACCACGTCAAACATAGAAAGGGCATCGCCGCTTTCCAGCGTTCCAAGCGACAGGCCGTGCTCCTGCATCAGGGCATCCATATCCCCCCACGGGGCAAAGCACCGCTCGCAGGCCACGCCCTCCTCGGCGTTCAGGCATTCATAAAGGATGCGCATCCCAAGGTTAGACATACCGATCTCATAGGTATCGGGAAAGCAGAATGC
>JAGBZZ010000122.1 GCA_017652965.1 Clostridia bacterium
CTTTACTTTTTGATGGTTGCCTTGGCCACGCGGACGCAGGTGGACGTCCCGTAGGGATAGCCCGTGAAGTTGGCGGTAAAGACGCCGTCTGCCTGCGAGAACTCAAGAGGTTCGCCGTTGTCCATCCACTCGATCGCCGCGATCTCGTCGGTCACGCCCGCAAAGGCGATGTCGCCCACATAACGGCCACCGACCGTCACGTTCTTGTTGCCGTGCCTGCCGAGGTCGTGAACGAAGAAATAGAGACAGCCGTCGCCGCGCAGGACGAAATTCTTCGGGAAGGCTTCGCAGGTGGTGGGATACGGACGGCCGCCGTAGATGGCCTCACCGTAGATCTTCATCCAACGCCCGAGGATGAGGAGAAGCTCACGCTGGATCGGCTCGAGAGCGCCCTGGGCGCGCGGGCCGATGTTCAGAAGGTAGTTGGCCCCTACCCTGCGGCAGGCGCAAAGATGCTCGATGATCGAGGCGGGCGAGTGATAGTTGAAGTCATTGTGGCCGATGCCCCAATGGTCGTTGATGGTGTGACACATCTCGGCGGCCAGGTACTTCGGCATGCCCTCACGATCCATCGGCTCGGGGCGCCCCTGCTCGTAGGTCACCGAGTCAAGCTCGGGGTGGCCGATCTCGCCGCGGCGGTTAAGGCCGGTGTTATCGATGATAAGCGCCTCGGGCTGATATTTGCGGATGGTGGCGTACAGCTCATCCTCGCGCCAGGCCTCCTTCGGCTTCGACCAGTTGCCGTCAAACCACAGACCGCCGATCTTGCCGTAGTTCTTGCAAAGCGTCTCTACACTCTTTCTGAGGTATTCGAGATAGGCGTCGAAGTTTTCGGTATAGTCGGGATGCGTCCAGTCGAGGGTCGTGTGATAGAAAACGGGCATGATATCATGCTTTCGACAGGCGTCCACAAACTCACGGACGAGGTCGCGCCCCGCGGCACTGTGGACCGCGTCAAAGTCGGTAAGGCCGCAGGTGTCGTAAAGCGAGAAGCCGTCGTGATGGCGGGTCGTCAGGGTGATGTATTTGCACCCCGCCGCCTTAGCGGTCAGGACCCACTCCTCGGCGTTGAAGTCGCACGCCGTGAAGGTCTTGGTCAGGCTCTGATACTCGGCCTTGTCGCGCTTGTGGATGTAATAGGTCCACTCGCCCATGCCAAGCTGGGAATACAGCCCCCAGTGTACAAACATGCCAAGCCCCATCTCCTCAAAGGCGGCAATATACGGAAGCGGTTTTGGTATCGACATTGTTCATTCTCCTTGTTGTTAAGTAATGCACGCGCACACGCGCGAGCGGTTTCCTTAATCTTAGCATAGCCACAGGCTTTTGTCAACCTTCTTTTCGGCAGATCGAGGAGAAAGAGGGGACACCGCAAGGGGCTGCCCTTCCCTTTGGCAAAACAAAATCAAAAAATTCAAAAAAAGCAAAGTTTCCCCTTGACAAACCGGAAAGGGGATGCTATAATATACAGGAATTCCAAATATGGCGCCATAGCCAAGCGGTAAGGCAGAGGTCTGCAAAACCTTTATCCCCGGTCCGATTCCGGGTGGCGCCTCCAAAAAATCCATCGCAATCGCGATGGATTTTTTCATTTGTGTCCGCAGGACACAACATCATTTGCGTGCTTGCACGCAACATC
>JAGBZZ010000123.1 GCA_017652965.1 Clostridia bacterium
CCCGCCAAAAACCATCATCCCAAGGGCGCCGTTGCCCATCGGCAGAGCCTCGGTCCACTCGGCGGCAGGGGCGGTGTAATACAGCTTGTTTTCTCTCATATCCCGATCCTCCATGCGGTGGGGTCTTGGGGACGCCTTTCCCCTTTTGCATACTGTCTAAATTGTACTATAGTCAATTTGGCTTTGTCAAGGGCGGGGTGCGAATTTTTGGGTAGCATATCCGGAAAAATGTACTTGAAAAATGCATGGCGCGGTGCTACAATGAAAGGTGAACCAAGGAGGTGCTATCATGTCTTGTCTGTATCTTGGGGTCGCCACCCGCCCCATCACGCCCCCCGTCGGCGGTTATCTCTACGGATACCCGAGCCCGCCGCGCTCGACCTCTGTCCACGATGAGCTGACCGTTACGGCGCTTTATCTTGAAGAGGAAGAGACGCGCGCCCTGCTTCTTTCCTTTACCATCTGCTCGCTGGCTACCCCGCTTTGCGCGCGGCTGGCCGCGCTTTTGGAGGAGAAGACCGGGGTTCCGCGCACCGCCATCCTTTTGCACGCCACGCACACCCACTCGGGCCCCTCCACGACAAACTCTATCGGTTGGGGGCAGGCCGATAACAGCTATATCGAGGATATCCTCATCCCCGCCGCCCTGGCCGCCGCCTGCGAGGCAAAAGAAAATCCCCTGCCCGCACAGCTTTCCGTTGCCTGCGGCGAGTGCCTTCTCGGCATCAACCGCCGTCAGCTGGTAAACGGCCGCGCCTGCCTTGGCCAGCGCCCGGGCGGCATCCAGGACACCACCATGACGGTGCTTGGCTTTTTCGGCCTTGACGGCCGCCCGCTTGCTACCGCCGTGCATTACGCCGCCCACTGCACCGCCTCGGGCAAAAACAGCGAGATCACGCGGGACTGGGCAGGTGTTGTGCTGGATGCCCTTGCCGAAAGGACGGGTGCCCCCGCCCTCTTTTTGCAGGGGCCGGAGGGGGACATCGGCCCCCGTATGCCAAGCGGTAAAACGATCGGTGAGGCCACGGCCGAGGACGGCGTGCGGATGGGTAGGATCGCCGCCGCCGATGCCCTCCGCATCTACGAAACGCTCGGCCCTGCCGGGCCCGCCGCCCTTTCCACCTCCCGCACGACCCTCAGAATGCCGCTTATGGGGCGCCCCACAAGCGAGGAGGCCGAGGCGGCGATCGCCAAATACGAAAGCTTTGCCGCCGGGGTAGAGGCAAAAACGGCCGACTACTACCGCCGCGTGCTGGCCTCGTACGGCGAGGGCTATACCGAAAAGGAAAGCCTGCCCATCGAGCAGACCGTGATCCGCCTTGGGGAGGTGGCCATCGTCTCCTTCCCCTATGAGCTTTTCTCGGAGATCGGGATCGCCGTGAAGGAGAAAAGCCCGTTTGCCACCACCCTGCCCCTCGCCCTTGCCAACGGGGCGGAGTGCTACTTTGTCACCGAGGCCGAGATCCCCTACGGCGGCTATGAGGTCGATATGTTCCGCCTTGGCAACGTCCAGCGTTATGCCGAAAATGCCGACCGCACCCTGGCCGAGCTGACGGTCGCCCACCTTGATCTTATGAAAATAAAACTTGACATTTCGGAATAAAGTCGCGCAAAAGAGCGTGTTTTTGCTTGCTTGACACAGAAACCGCAAGAGCACCGTGGCCTTCGCCGCTCGCAATCGCAGGGAGCGAAACGTTACAAAGGCAGAGTATCCAAAGAGGGATTTACATAGCCTTCTCCGACGTGTCCTTTCGGGATCTCGGATCAGCAGGATGTAAGCGGAAAAGTGGGATAATGTTTCCTAAGCGCCAAGAAGCAAAACGCCTCCCTTAGCAGCTCCAGGAAAAATTCGTCCCACCGCTTTTCCGTTCATCGGAAGGCCTCTTTTGAAGAGCGTTCCTCATGCGCGGCTTTCATTTTTAAAAAACGCCGTACGCCACGGGCGGTCATCTGCCGCCCGTCGCCGTACCATCCTTCTTTATGCTTTCGGCCATCAGCATTCTGGCAAAATGCCTCTCGTCGACAAATTCGGCAGGATACAAGGCCTCGCGGCACAGATGCGACGGCGGGTATCCGTAATATTTTCGGAAGGCTCGTGAAAAATACTTTTCGTCCAGATAGCCGCAAAGGGAAGCAACCTCCTTCACCGAAAGCGCCCCCTCCCGCAAAAGCCGTGCCGCGCGGCCCATGCGTAGCTTGATCACATATTGCATCGGCGATACCCCCAGTTGCCCTAAAAAGGCACGCTGCAGGCTTGAAACGCTGATAGCGCCGCGCTCGCAAACGGCGGTCATGTCCAAGGCGGGATCGGCAAAATGCTCTTCTATATACGTAAGGCAACGGGAAAAGGGGGAGCCCTCGCTTACCTTGTGGGCTGCCTCCATCTCTTCTAAGATCGCATACAGGATCGATTTGATCCCATTGGCCGAGCGGTGCTCGTTCCACGCGCGGAGAAGCTTGAAGAAAAGCAGGGATATCTCGCCCGTGTCGGCAAGCGATATCACCTCTGCCTGCCCGTAGTAGCATTCGTCAAGCTCGGCCACCAGATATTCACTACCCGAATACTCCACCTCAAAGGGGACACCGCTTGGCAAAAACAGCACGTCCCCCGGCTCTGCCGAAAGCGTCTTTTCTTGGATCCAAAAGCGCCCCGTACCGCTTATCCGAAAGGAAAGCGTGGCAAAGGGGCGGCTTTTTACAGAAAAGCACCCCTTTGCATGGATATAGCGGTATACCGACACAACGCGAAATGAAAGATCCGTAAGCTCGTATATCATATCCTTTCCCCCGCCATTTTTTCTTCATTCTAGCACACCGTGACCAAAAAGTCCACCTTTTTCACAAAAAAGCGGTTTGACATCCAAAGCTTTTGTGATATACTGAAGGGGACGGGGAGCAAAAGTGCCCCGCATCCGACACATCGGTATGAAAGGAGCATGCTATGCTTACTATCCATAAGCTGACGGCCGCCTCGGCCATTGATTTTGCCGCCGAGGAGCTGCGCCGCTATCTGCGTATGATGATGCCCGAGGGCGGGCACATCGCGATCGACACTGCAGGGGATACCACGGGCGGCTTTCGCCTTGGGCTTCTCTCGGATTTCGGCCTGCCGGACGGGGACGTGGCGGATGCCCACATGGACGAGATCCTGTATGCCGACTGCACAGAAAATGGCGGCATCATCGCGGGCAATAACCCCCGCGCCGTCCTGCTTGCGGTCTATGAATATCTGCGTGCCGAGGGCTGCCGCTGGCTCTTCCCCGGGGTGAACGGTGAGTATATCCCGGATAGAGCATCCCTTGTGCCCGTCTCCTTCCGCCATAAGCCCTCCTGCCGCTACCGCGCCTTTGCCAACGCGGCCGCCACGACCCAGGAGGCGACCCTTTCCATGATCGACTTCCTGCCGAAGATCGGCATGAATACCTTCATGTTTGAGTTCCGCATCCCCACCCACTATACCGACAGCCAGTATAACCACCTCCACAACCAGAAAAACAGGCCCCCCGAGCCGGTGACCCCCCGCCAGATCCTCGCCTGGAAGCGGAGCGCCGAAAGCGAGATCGATCGGCGCGGGCTTCTCTTCCACGACGTCGGGCACGGCTTCTGCGTCGATGCCTTTGGCATCGATTCCTCGCTTTCCTGGTACGAAAGCGACGAGAGCCATATCCCCGAGGAGATGCGGCAGTACCTGGCAAAGGTCGGCGGGCATCGCGGCTTTTTCCGCGGGGTGCCGATCAACACCAATTTCTGCATGTCAAACCCCGTGGCGCGGGGCATGGTGGCAAAATGCGTGGCCGACTATGCCGAAAACCACGAAAACGTGGATCTTCTGCACGTCTGGCTTGCCGACGGCATCAACAACCACTGCGAGTGTGACGAATGCCGCAAGAAGATCCCCACCGATTGGTATATCGATATGCTGAACGATATCGACGCCGAGCTGACGGCAAGGGGGCTTTCCACCAGGATCGTATTCTTAGCCTACGTGGATATCGTGTGGGCGCCAAAGGTCAGCGTGATCAAGAACCAGGATCGCTTTGTCTTTATGCTTGCCCCCTTCACGCGCAAGTACTACGACAGCATCCCGAAGGAGGGGACGGTCGTCAATAACCCGCCCTACGAGCGCAACAAGATCTACCTGCCGAAAACGCTTGCCGAGTATATCGCCTTTTATAAGGACTGGCGCAGGATGTTCCACGGCCCCGCCTTTACCTTTGACTATCACTTCTGCTGGGTGCAGTTCCGTGACTTTTCCAAGCTGCGGGCGGCGCGGGTCATCTATGACGAGGCGCACCTTTATAAATCGGTTGGCATTGACGGCATCGTGGAGGACGGCGACCTGCGCCCCTTCCTGCCGAACGGCCTTCAGCTGTACACCCTCGGCCGTACGCTTTTCAACCTAGACACCCCCTATGAGGAGATCGAGGCCGACTATCTTTCGCACTTCTACGGCAAGGATCACGAAGCATTCCGCGCCTTTCTTGTAAAGGTTGGTGAGGTGTTCGACTGGAAATACTTCTCTGAGCTTGGCTCGGAGAATATGAAGGTCAATAAGTTCTACAGTCCCACCGTGGCCAAAAAGCTTGCCTCGGCCGCCCCGCTTTTCGAGGAGGGGCGCGCGCTTGTGCGCGAGCACTTCAACAGTGAGGTGCGCGTGCAAACGGTGGCGGCGCGGCTTCTTTCCCATTACATCGACCTTTTGGAGGGCACGGCCGCCATTATGGCCAAAAAGGCCATGGGCGAGGATGCCGAGGCCACCCGCATGCTTGAGCTGTTCAAGGAGGAGTACGGTCGGCGCGACTGCGAGATCGAGCCCTACTTCAACCATTGCAGCTACTGCAACTTCCTGCACTATATTGTGGTGGGGCATACCTCCCACATCGATCATATCGAATCCTGAAAGGGGTAAATCTTATGCTTACACTTCAAAAGCTTGGCGAGGGCGGCTTCCGCCTCGTCTCCGACCGCGGCCGCGAATCGCTTCTCTCCCGGTACGGCATCCTTGGGGACCGCCTCAGCCGCGCATACGCGGCGGCCAGCGTTTCTGTGGAGGGAAACACCGCGACCATGAAAACCGAAAAGCGCGAGGTAAGCGTGACGCTTACCGAGGTCACCAAGGGCTTCCGCCTGGATATCCCGCTTCGCAAGGGCGAGCGGCTCTTTGGCCTTGGCGATGCCACGCGGGATGCCGTGATGGTGCGCGGCCTGCGCGTGCCGGTGCACGTCTGCAACGTGGCCTCCTACGGCCCCCAGCCCCTGCTTCTGTCGGCCGACGGCTGGGCGATCCTTGTCAACTGCACCTATAGCCAATCCTTTGACATCGGCTACACCGACCCGGATCTTCTGACGGTCTACGCCAGCGGCGGTCGGGCAGACTTCTACCTCTTTGCCGCCGATACCCTCGCCGACCTTGTGGAGGCGGTCACCGATATCACCGGCAAGCCCGTGATGCTGCCCGCCTTCGGCTATGGGCTTACCATCGTCAATAACGAGCAGGTCGGCGCGCGCGAGCTTCTTGAGAACATCCGCATCTGCCGCGACAAAGAGATCCCCTGTGACATTATGGGGCTTGAGCCCTCCTGGATGGGCGGCTATAACTTCACGGTAAACAAGGGCTGGGACAAGAACCTCTTCTATCTCCCGCACTGGAAGCCCGACAACCAGTCGGGCAGCAGCACCTTCTTCTTTGCGATGCGGGAAATGGGGATGCGCCTTTCTCTTTGGCTGTGCGAGGAGTACGACCTCTTCTATGAGGAGGAGCGCCGCGCAGGCGAGATGATCGGCCTTGACCGTGACCCCACCATCGACGAGGTCTTCCGGAAGAACGCCGCCTTTGTCGACGACCGCCTGACCTCCAAGAGCCGCGCCGACAATATCACAAAGCGTGACCAGGCGTGGTTTGAGCATCTCAAGAAATTTGTGGATAACGGTGCCGTCTGCTTTAAGCTGGACGGCTCACGCCAGGTGATGGAACATCCCGACCGCCTGTGGGCCGAGAAATACACAGACGACGAGGGGCACAACGTCTATCCCGTGATCCTTGCCCGCCAGATGATGGAGGGGTACCGCGATCATACCGACGGCCGCCGCGCCATGATCTATACGGCAGGGGCATTCACGGGAAGCCAGCAGTACGCCGCCACCTGGGCGGGGGATACCGGCGGCGGCCCGCGCCCGCTTGTCTCGGTGCTGAACTACGCCATGTGCGGGCACACCAACACCTCCTGCGACCTTGAGATCCTTGACCCCGAGGCGATGCACTACGCCTTCCTTCTCACCTGGACACAGCTGCTTTGCTGGGCAAACTGGCACTATCCCTGGTATCTTGCCAAGGAAAGAGAGGACATGTTCCGCTCCTATTCACTGCTTCGCTCCTCGCTCTTCCCGCATATCTATGCGGCGGCGCACCGCGCCGCGGCCACCGGCTATCCCGTTGTCCGCCCTCTGCCGCTGGTCTATCCCGAAACCGACCGCTTTGACGGGGTCAAAAACGCCTATATGCTGGGGGACTCCTTGTACGTGGCGGCCTTCGATATGAACCTCGACCTGCCGGACGGCAAGTGGTATGACTATTTCAATGACAGCCGCATCTACGAGGGCCGCGTGACCTACGAGCGCACAGAAGGGCGCGGCGGTGCCCTGCTTGCCAAGGCCGGCTCGGTCGTGGTGACGATGGCGCCCCAGCAGTACATTATGGAAAAGGCGCACGACTATATCCTGCGCGTCTTTCCGGGTGGGGACGGCGAGGCTGTCCTTTACGAGGATGACGGATACACCTACGGCTACCAAAGCGGCGAGTACGCCACCACCCGCATCCTGCTTGCCGACGGCGGCGCGGCAGGCTACACCCTCACGGTGGGGATGCGAGAGGGCAGCTTCCCCGGTCGCCCCGATAACGGCCACGATCACCGCCAGAACTCGATCCCGCGGATCGACGGCATCGCCCCCGTGCGGGATATGAAGGTCTACCTTGCCGGCCGCGTGCCATCGGCGATCACTCTTGACGGCGAGACTGTGCCCTTCACGGTGGAGGACGGCCGCGCCACCTTCACCGTCCCCGCCGCCCTGCACGAAAAGCAGGATCTTGTGTATAACATCGTTTACTGATCGCCCCCAGAGCGATGCTTTCCCCATACAAACGGCGACCTGCAATAAAGCAGGTCTGCCGAACGATGTTTGCCCTTACGGGCAAGTGATGTTGCCTTCGGCAATGATGTATACTGCGTAAATGATGTTACGCCTGACGGCGTAGTGGGCAAACATCACATCATTGCGACCATCGGGAGCAACATCATTATGAGCGAA
>JAGBZZ010000124.1 GCA_017652965.1 Clostridia bacterium
AACGGTAAGCGCGCGCATTTCTTTAGCAGTCCGACCTATGCCAAAAACGGGAAAATTAACCGTCCCCCACCGGGACAAGCTGCGTTCAAACAATCAATCAAATCTCAAGGAGAACTATATGGCATATCCTGTTTCCACCTCGATCCATTTGTTTGGGACCGACATTTCGCTGAACGAAGCGATAACGCGCCACGCCAAGGCGGGCTTTCGGTTCCTTGATTTCAACTTCCTCGATTGGCAGGAGGAGGCCTCGTCCCCCTTCCTTTCGGACGCGTGGGAGGAGTGGATCCTTTCGGCGAAAGAGACGGCAGACGAGCTTGGTGTTTGCTTCAATCAGGCGCACGCGCCCGTGCCCTGCCTGCGCTTTGGCAAGGATCTTGACGGGCTGATCGCCGCCATTAAGCGGGCCATTCGCGCCTGCGACCTGCTCGGCATCCGCCAAATGGTATACCACGCGATCCCCACCCCGAAAAGCTACGGCTCGGATGCCACGTGGCTTGACTTCAATACCCGGTTTTTCGGTGCGTTTATCGAGGATGCCAAGCGGTACAACGTGGGGATCTGCATTGAAAATATGTGGCCGACCTTGAAGCTTTTCGGGGGTGTGCAATGGAATACCGACATTCTTCTTGAGCTTGTGGACAGCTTCCGCGATGATATCGTGGGCGTATGCTGGGATACGGGGCACGGCAACGTCACCGGTAACGGCCACGGCAACGTGGTGCAGAACCACCCCGAGCTTTTGCCCTACGGCGATCAATACGCCAATATCACAAGGATCGGCAAGCGTCTCCGCGCCCTTCACATCCACGATAACAGCGGCGTGGACGATGACCACCTGATGCCGGGGCACGGCAACATCAAGTGGGATGACGTGATCCGCGCGCTTGATGACATCGGCTACGAGCATAGCTTTACCTTTGAGGCACACAACGCCATCCGCGGCGTGCCCGAGCCGCTCAAGGATACGGCGGCACGGCTTCTGCACGACGTGGGTGTCGAGCTTGTCAACAGGAGCAAAAACGGGAAGGTATTTAATAACTGACGCATCGGAGCGCTGCTCCGAGAGGGAGAACGGATATGATCGAGGCTATCACAAAGCATATAACCAACGAGCGCGATAAGCGCCTGCTTTTGCGCTGCTATGAAAACATCCTTGCAAACGTCACGCCGGCCGAAGGAATGCCTTGGAGCCCGTACCGTGGGATCTGCCCGGGCAGAGGCAAGTATTTCCCCGGAGTATGGAATTGGGATACGGCCTTTCACGCGATGTGCGTCAGCCGTTGGGATCCTGCCCTTGCGGTAGAGGCCTTGCGCGCGTTTATGCAATACCAGCGGGAGGACGGAATGTTTGCCGACGTGGCGCGTGCCAACGGTACGGTAGAAGATATCTCGTCAAAGCCCCCGGTCTTGGCCACCTCCGTCCTTTTGACGTATCAGCGTAGCGGCGACAAGGAGTTCTTAAAGGAAAGCGTCGAAAGATTAAAAAGAAACGTAGTGTTTTGGGAAACCGCCCGCTATCAGGATGGCTTATTTTTTTATGATGCGGAGATAGAAGACCCGAAGGCAAGAGATACCTATGCGCGATGGGAGTCAGGCTGGGATGATTCGGTGCGGTGGGATAGGGATATCCTGGCGCTGTACCCGATCGACCTGCAATGCTACATGGTGATGTTTTATCGCGCCCTCGCCACAATGGAGGAGATCCTGGGCGGGAGCACCACCGACTTTAAGAAAAAAGAGATTGCCTTGACCGAAAAAATAAACGAATTGTTCTTTGACGAAGAAAAGGGGATCTATACCGACATCTTCAAAAAGGATCACGCGCACAGCAACGTCTATTCACCCGCCTGCTTTATGCCCCTATATATCAGGGTTGCCCCCACGCTGCGCGCAAAGCGTGCGGCTGAGTTTGCAAGAGCACATTTCTACCCTGCCATGCCCACGGTTGCCTATGACGACCCCGCCTACGTAGGGCATTATTGGCGCGGTCACACCTGGCTCAACGTTGCGTATTTTGCGATCAAGGGACTCAAGCAGTATGGCTTTGACGAGCTTGCCGACGGAATGCGCAATACCATCCTGGATTTTGCCGCCAAAAACGAGGACGGGATCTACGAGAAGTACGATGCCGATACCGGCGAGGGTAAAGGTTGCCCCTGCTTTAGCTGGAGCTCTGCATTTATCATGGAATTTATCTTAGACTTTCTATAATCCCAAAAGGGAGCGGCCTATCCGGTATTTGAGGGCAAAGGATGCTACTTGACGGCTTTCGCCGTATGCGCTATAATCGGAGTGGCGAGCTTTATTTAACGCAAGGAGAACGCTTTATGAATACCGAAAATACGACGAAAAAGATCCTGCATCCTCGCCCCGATCAATGGCGGGAGGAATTTATCAACCTGAACGGTGAATGGGAATTTTCCTTTGACGCGCCGACCTATGACCGCCGCATTACCGTTCCCTTTTCCTGGGCTTCTCCCCTTTCCGGAATCGGGGAGGACGTGTGCGGCACGGGCTATTACCGCCGCACGCTCTCGCTTGATATTGGGGGGATGCACCCCTTTCTTATCGTTGGTGCCGCCGATTACGAGTGCGAGGTTTTCT
>JAGBZZ010000125.1 GCA_017652965.1 Clostridia bacterium
AAGCGGTCAAAGTCATAGACGAAGATCGCCGCCTCGCACAGCCATTGGCCGTAAAGCTTACCCCACATGGCCTTTGCCCAGCCGGTATCCGAAATGGTAAAGTGCAGCCCCTCGGGATTGACCTGATGCCAGTACTTGGCGGTATGGAAGTGGCCGAGAGGATATTTGTAGCTGTGCGCCGCGATCTTGGGATATCCCGAGGTACCCGAAGTGAAGAACATCAGCATCGGGTCGCTTCCGCACGGGGCATCCTCGGTGCGGGCGTAGTGACTGCTGAAGAGGACGTACTCCTCGTCAAAGCTATGCCAGCCCTCACGCGTGCCGCCGACAAGGATCTTATGCGCAAGACCTGGGCAGGTGGCCGCGGCCGCCTCGGCCGCAGACGAAACCTCACCGTCGGCGGTACAGAGGATCGCCTTGATCCTGCCCGCCTCAAAGCGATACTTGAAATCCTTTTCAAGCAGCTGGTTGGGGGCGGGGATCGCCACAGCACCCAGCTTATGCAGACCAAGGATCGCAAACCAGAACTGGTAGTGGCGCTTCAGCACCAGCATCACGCGGTCACCCCGCTTAATACCGAGGGACTTGAAGTAGTTGGCCGCACGGGCAGACTCGCGCTTCATATCCTCAAAGGTAAGCCTGCGCTCGGTGCCGTCCTCGCTGATGTGCAGCATGGCCAGCTTGTCGGGCTTGCGCTTGCCAAGCTCATCCACCACGTCAAAGGCGAAGTTGAACTTCTCCTCGTTTTGGAAGGCGATGGCGGTCAGGACACCGTTCTCCTCGGTGGGTATGATAAAGTCGTGATAAATACGGCGCTGTGTGTCCTCGCTGTGGCGCTTGGTGGCCACGGTAGGCTCGGCCTCCGGCTCACCCTCTCTTGCGGCCTGGTTGCGAAGCACGATGGCATAGAAGGCGCAGTCCTCATCCCCCACGGCGATCATCCCGTGAGGCGTGCCGGAATCGTAATAGATGCAGTCCCCGGGGCCGAGGATCTCGGTATGCTCACCGATCTTGATCTTCATCCGACCGCGGATAACGATATCGCACTCCTGCCCCTCATGGGTCACAAGGTCGATCTCCTGCTCGCCGTCTCCCGGCTGTGCGTTCAGCTCCATATATAACGGCAGAGCGATACGGTTACGGAAGCCCGAGGCCAGGTTAAAGCCTACCATGTGATGCGCTTCCTCGATCCGCTGTCCCTCCCCCTTACGCGTCAGCGCGTAGGAGCGAAGCTGAGGGCTTTTACCCTCGAGAATATCACCAAGGTCCACCCCAAAGCTGAGGGTGCAGTGATATAAAAAGGCGATGCTCAGGTTGCGGTTGCCGGCCTCACACTGCTCATATTCCTCTATACTTGTCCCGGTACGGGCGGCCATCTCCTCAACCGAGAGACCCGCGATCAGGCGCAGCTCCCGAATACGGTCTGCAATCTGCTTGATCTTCTCCTTCATGGCCGTCATGCCTTGTTCCATACTATACCTCCGACCGACAACTTGCGCTATCGTTCTCTTTCTGCGAATTCTACTCTATTCTACATTATAACATAAAGATATACGCGCCGTCAACACTCTTTTTTCGGCATTTTTATCTCTTTGCCATATTTTTTTGCCGGATAACAAAAAACGCCCCAAGAAGACACCTCTTGAGACGAGCTATATCACCCGCGGTACCACTCAAATTGCGATAAACGCCACTTTCAGGCTCTATCAAGCCCTACCCCCGTCACGCGGGAAACGGGAGCCCCTGGTGCCACCCGACACTCGAAGCTCCGACTCAGAAGTGATGGGTACCCCGCAATTTGTGATCGGCTTGCACCACCCGCCGACTCTCTGCACACACGATTGCCGTACCGTCTTCGTCACAGTCTTTCTTATTGATTTATACGTGTATTTTATCACATCTTTTTTGAAATGTCAAATAGTTTATCCTTGTCATATCGACCAAAAATATCCTGTTTTTGGCGTTTTTCTTTGTGAAATGATAAAAAAAAGAGCTTTTTACCGAAATTCTCTTGACAAAATCCTTGTTTGGTGGTTAAATGGATGTAACTGAAAACTACAAAAG
>JAGBZZ010000126.1 GCA_017652965.1 Clostridia bacterium
GAATGCGCCGCCGAGACCAAAACGCTCGGTGTAAGTAACACCGTGATAGCTGTCATCAGGAGTGGTCAGACCGGGGAACTTATCCGCATTGGCATTCCAGTCGAACTTGCCGCTGTCCACGATGCAGCCGCCCACGGCGGAAGCGTGACCGTCCATGTACTTGGTGGTGGAGTGGGTGACGATATCGGCGCCGAACTCGAAGGGACGGCAGTTAATGGGGGTAGCAAAGGTGTTATCCACGATCAGCGGAACGCCGTGGGCGTGGGCGGCGGTGGCAAACTTCTCAAAGTCAAAGACATCCAGCGAGGGGTTCGAGATGGTCTCACCGAATACCGCCTTGGTGTTCGGGCGGAAGGCGGCCTCCAGCTCATCTGCCGTGCAGTCGGGCGCGACAAAGGTAAAGTCGATGCCCATGCGCTTCATGGTCACGGCGAAAAGGTTGTAGGTGCCGCCGTAAAGAGCCGAGGAGGCCACCACGTGGTCACCACAGCCGGCAATATTGAACACGGCAAAGAAGTTGGCAGCCTGGCCGGAGGAGGTCAGCATAGCGGCCGTGCCGCCCTCAAGCGCGGCAATGCGCGCCGCCACGGTATCGCAGGTGGGATTCTGCAGGCGGGAGTAGAAGTAGCCGCTGGCCTCCAGGTCAAACAGCTTTCCCATATCCTCGCTGGTCTCATAACGGAAGGTCGTGCTCTGGATGATCGGGATCTGACGGGGCTCACCGTTTTTCGGGCTATAGCCACCCTGTACGCAAAGTGTCTCGATTCTCTTGCTCATGGATATATCCTCCTAAATACAAATTACTGTGAAAAAAACAAAAGCCGTCTCACGCTTTGATACGGACAGTATCCGCGGTACCACTCAAATTCGCGCCGAGGCGCGCACCTTGCGGGCTCTACCAAGCCCCGTGCCGTAACGCCGCACCTCCGCGGAGACGGCTACCTATCGCCGCCCCGGCTCAGAAAGCCATAGACCTCCTGCGCCCCCTCCGTCGGTTTTCAGCTACCCCGACTCTCTGTAGGATTCCTCGCAGGCGTCCTCTTTCGTCAACGCCTTTCATAATTATGCTTATCATAGCATACGGCATCCGATTTGTCAAGGGGCATCCCACAAAAAAAGCCGCAAAGGCATGCATTTTTGCCCTTGCGGCTTTTTTCAAAGCGTGACCGTGCGGTAGGTGTGCCCTACTGCCGGCAGAAATTTTTCAAGAAGATCCGAAACCGCAAGCCCAAGGCTTGAGGTGTTGACAAGCGGATGCGCCCCGATCGCCTCGGCCGTGAGAATATCACGGTCGATAAGAAGAGAGACCTCTCTGTCCTTATCGTGCATAAGGCCGAGGATGCTGGCAGAGCCCGGGGTGGTGCCAAGCAGGCGCTCCATCTCCTCGGGTGAGGCAAATGAAAGCCGCGCCGTGTCGATCTGTGCCGAGAGGTCCTTGGTCTTGAAGGGCTTATCGCCCGGCATCAGAAGCAGAAAATACGCGGTGTGCTGACGGTTGGTGAGGAAAAGATTTTTGCAGATGGCCGTGCCAAGCACCGCCTCTACGGCCAGGCAGTCCTCCATCGTGGCGGCGGGGGCATGGTCTACCCTCGTGTAGGAAATGCCGAGGCCGTCGAGAAGATCGTAAGCGGCAAGCTCACGCACTTCTCTGCCCGCGGCATCGGCAGGACGCCCGCAAAAAAGTTCCATCACACCGTAAAGGTCGAGATCTCGACCTCCTCCTGCTCGCCCGTTTCCATATTGCGAAGCTGGGCGCGGCCGCTTTCGGCCTCACTGTCACCCACAATAAGGGTGTAGGCCGCGCCGATTTTGCCGGCGTACTTCATCTGCGCCTTTAGGGAGCGCTCCATCAGATCGCACTCGGCAAAGATGCCGGCACGGCGGAGCCGCTCGCAGGTTGCCATGGCAAGGCGGGTGGCCGCTTTGCCGAGCGGGGCGATATACACGCGGGGGGTCGCCACCGGGACGTCGGCCGTGCCGAGCGCACGCATCGCAAGGATCAGACGGGTAATGCCCATGCCGAAGCCGATACCGGGAAGCGCGGGGCCGCCGAGCGACTCGACAAGCCCGTCGTAACGGCCGCCGCCGCAGACGGTGCTTTGCGCGCCGATCCCCTCGGCGATAAACTCAAAGACGGTGCGGGTGTAATAGTCAAGACCGCGGACGATGCCGGGGTCTACCGTATAGGAGATGCCCATGGCATCGAGCAGGGCACGCAGCTCGGCAAAGTGTGCCTCACACGCCTCGCAAAGGTGATCCACCGTGCGGGGCGCCTTCGGGGCGAGGGCGGCGCACTCGGGGTTCTTGCAGTCGAGAAGGCGCAGGGGGTTGCGGCCAAGGCGGTCACGGCAGGTGTCGCAAAGGACGGCGTGGTTATCGCTGTAGTAGCCGACAAGCGCCTCACGGTAGGCAGGGCGGCAGCACTTGCAGCCGATGGAGTTTACGTGGAGGCTGACGTTCTTACCAAGGCCGAGGCGGTCAAGCACCGAGGCGGCCACGGCAATGACGGTGGCATCGGCCGTGGGCGATTCGCTGCCGAAGGTCTCGGTGCCGAACTGGAAGAACTCGCGGCTGCGGCCGGCCTGCGGGGTCTCGTGGCGGAAGCAGTTGATGATATAGTAGAACTTCTGCGGCATGGCGGCCACGTGCAGGCCGTTTTCGATCAGCGCACGCACGACCGAGGCCGTCCCCTCCGGGCGCAGGGAGATCGAGCTGTTTTCGTCCCGATCGACAAAGGTGTACATCTCCTTCTGCACAACGTCGGTGGTATCGCCGACACCGCGCACGAAAAGATCGGTGTTTTCAAAGGTAGGTGTGCGGATCTCGCCAAAGCCGTAACGCTCGGCCTCCTCCCGCACGATGCCCTCGATCTTACGGAAAAGCGGTGTTTCCTCGGGCAAAATATCCATTGTTCCTCTGATTTTCTGAATCACGGTCATTCCCCTTTCAAGCTATCATAAGAGAGGTCGAGAAGCGCACAAAGCCGCTCATGGCGACCAAGGTGCGAAAGCATGCCAAGCAGTGCCTCAAAGGCGGTGGCGCGGCGATAGGTGAAATCGCTGGCGCTTTTCGGATGCTGCAGATGCTTGGAGTTGGCGGCGCGGCGGCAAAGCTCACGCTCATCCTCTGTAAGCTCCGCCTCTATCGCATCCAGCATCGCGGCCTGTGCCGTTGCGTTGACGTAGCGCGTGGAAAAGCTGTGAAGCGCACCGGACTTTGTCAGCCCCCGTGCGACGGCACGGCGGCGGATATCCAGGGTGTGCACCGCATCTCCAAGGTAGGCAAGCGCGGCCACAGTGGGCAGATCGCTTTGGCGAATGGCTTCTTCCATAGACACTCTCTCCTTTTTTACTCACGCTATTGTATCACATTTTTTCTTTTCCTGCAAGTATTTTTGGGAATTTCATGGAAAATCCCCAATATTCCTGGGAAGGGGGTTGCAATCGGAGCGCTTTTTGTGCTATAATGTAATTTGATATTTTATAACTTTGAGGATCTTTTATGTCTGAAGCACTCAACTCCCTCCCGTCCTTTTTACCGGATCTTGCGGAATATTCCCACATCCGTGAAAATCTTTCCTCGGTCAGGGCACGCCTGGCGGCGGCCGCCGCACGCGGCGGCAACCCCACCCCCAAGCTGATTGCCGTGACCAAAAGCGCCACCGATGACGAGGTGCGCGCCCTGCTGCTTTTCGGTGTGGATGCCATTGCCGAAAACCGCCCCCAGCTGTTTGTGGCGCGGGCGGCCCTGGCCGATGCCCTTTATGAGGAGGCCGTGGCGCTTGGCCGTACCCCCACGGCAACCGAGATCCATCTGATCGGCACACTGCAGACCAACAAGGTGCGCCACGTGGTGGGGCGTGCCGCCACTATCCAATCGGTGGATTCCGAGAAGCTGGCCGCCGAGATCGAGCGGATCGCCGCCAAGCGCGAGCTGACCGTCCCCGTCCTTATCGAGGTAAACTCGGGGCGTGAGGCGCAGAAGGGAGGGCTCATGCCCGAGGACGTCCCCGCCTTTGCCGCGCATCTTGCGACCCTTCCGCATCTGTGCCCTGTGGGGCTGATGACCATGGGCCCCGACTGTGAAACGGCCGAGGAATACCGCCCCTACTTCAAGCTGACCCGCGCCCTGGCAGGCGAGCTTGCCGCCAAGGCCCTGCTGCCCGCCGCCCCCTTGCTTTCCATGGGTATGAGCGGCAGCTATGAGATCGCCGCCGAGGAGGGGGCGACCATGGTGCGCGTCGGGCGCACCCTCTTCCACAAGCCCAACTGACAAAAAGGAGAACACTATGTCCTTATTCCGCAAAAAAACACCCGTGGCCCCTCCTGCCTCTGCCCCCGTGGCAGAGCGCACCGTGCCCCTCATGAAGGTGATGCACCCCGAGAAATTCACCGATGCCCCGCTGATTGCCGACGAGCTGATTGCCGGGCGCACGGTGGTGATGGATCTTACAGAGATGGAGCGTGAGGCCGGCCGCCTTTTGCTGAACTTTATCAGCGGTGTCACCTATGCCCTGGACGGCAGCATCAAGCGCATTTCCGAGCGCGCCTTTCTGGTGACCCCCGATAACGTTGCCATCGCACCCGAGGAAGCCGAGGAGGCACTGCGCCGCCACCCTGCCGCATCTCAAGCGGCCTCCCCTGCCGCACAGGCGAAGCCCACCCCCCCTGCCGACCCCGTGGCCGCCATGTTTTCCTCGTCCGTGAACGAGGAGGAGGACTGAGCCTTGCAGCTTCTGACCCTTCTTTGCCGTGTATGCGCCCTGATGATCACCGCAACCGAGCTCTGCCTTCTGGTCTACGCGATCCTTTCCTGGGTCTCGCCGCCAAGCGGCAGGGACGGTGCCGTCAAGCGCTTTATCACCGCGGTGGGCGAGACGGTCACCATGCCGATGCGCGCCCTGCTTGAGCGCTTTGATTGGGCGCGGCAATGCCCGATCGACATTTCCTTTCTGGCGACCGTGATCCTGCTTTCCATCTTCCGCTCTATCTTGAGCGGCCTGTGAGGTTACTATGAAAAATCAGTGCAAGCACCCCTATCTTTTGATCCTGTCGGTCACCGCCATCGGTATCCTGCTGGATCAGCTGACAAAGCTTCTGGTCTCAAGCTATATGGAGCTTGGAGAGTCTATCCCCCTCATCCGGGACGTTTTGCATATCACCTATATCCAGAACCGCGGCGCCGCCTTCGGTATGCTGGCCGACAACCGCTGGGTCTTTCTGATCGTTTCTACCGTCACGATCCTGGCGATCGGCCTGTATTTGTTTTTGGCAAAGCCGAAGAGCACGCTTCTTATCCTCTCGCTTTCCATGATCCTTTCGGGTGGGATCGGTAATATGATCGACCGTTTAGCCCTTGGCTACGTGGTGGATATGATCGACTTCTGCCTGATCAACTTTGCCGTTTTCAACGGGGCGGACAGCTTTGTCTGCGTTGGGGCGGGTCTTCTCTTCCTGGCAGTCCTGCTGGAAAAGGACGAGCCGAAAGCCCCCGCCGCCGAGGGGGGCGAGGCGGATGCCCCCGATGAGGGCGGTGCGGATACCGACCGCGAGGAAGAGAACGCATGATCTGCAAGGTTACCGAGGCCGAGGTCGGCATGCGGCTTGACAGCTTTCTCGCACGTGACCCCTCGCTTTCCCGCTCGGCCGCCGCACGGATGATCGAGGAGGGGGCCGTCACCGTGAACGGCCTGCCAGCCAAGCGCAGCTATCCCTTAGCCATGGGAGACGTTGTTTCTCTTACCGTGCCTGAGCCTGTACCGGACGAGGCACAGCCCGAGGACATCCCGCTTTCGGTGGTGTATGAGGACAGCGATATCATCGTGATCGACAAGCCCAAGGGGATGGTGGTGCATCCCGCCCCCGGCAACGAAACGGGTACCCTTGTCAACGCCCTGCTCTATCACTGCCACGGAGAGCTTTCCGGCATCGGCGGTGTAGAGCGCCCCGGCATCGTGCATCGCATCGACAAGGACACCAGCGGTCTTTTGGTGGCGGCCAAAAACGATGCCGCCCACCGCACGCTGGCGGCCGCCATGGAGGTGCATGCCGTGCGGCGCGAGTACCGCGCACTGGTAAACGGCGGCTTTCGGGACGAGGGGGGCACTGTCAACCTGCCGATCGGCCGTCACCCTGTTGACCGCAAGCGCATGGCCGTGATACGGGACGGCGACGGCAAAAGCCGCGAGGCGATCACGCATTACCGCGTTTTGGAGCGGTTTTCCGGCATTAGCTATCTCTCGCTTGTCCTGGAGACCGGGCGCACCCACCAGATCCGCGTGCATATGTCTCACCTTGGGCATCCGCTCCTCGGAGACGAGGTGTACGGCGGCGGGCGTACCCCCTTTGAGCGGCACCACGCAGGCCTTTTAGACGGCCAATGCCTGCACGCCGCCGCCCTGCATCTCGCCCATCCCCGCACGGGCGAGGAGATGCATTTTGAAAGCCCGCTTCCTGCCCCTTTTGAAAGGCTTTTGACCATTTTGCGCACGGATGTACGCTGAATTTCCCGTGTGACGTAAACATAACATTGCATAAACGGAGTACACCATGACTGTTTTAAGTGCC
>JAGBZZ010000127.1 GCA_017652965.1 Clostridia bacterium
CTTCCTTGAGTCCATCCCCGGCTGTGTGATGGGCGGCGTGTGCATCACGCTCTACGGCTTCATCGCGGTTTCCGGCCTTAAGATGATCCAGAAGGTCGACCTCGAGGATAACGCCAACCTCTTTACCGTGTCGGTCATTCTGATCACCGGTATCGGCGGTATGGCTCTTGCCATCGGTAAGGTCTACATCACCACCGTTGCCTCCGCCCTGATCCTCGGCATCATCACGAACATCGTTCTGCACCGCAACAAGGCGGCCGCCACCGACGACAGCGCCGATAAAGAGGACTAAGCTATGAAGCAGTACGACAACGTCGTTATTTTCGATCATCCTCTGATCCGTCATAAGATCGCTATCCTGCGTGACGAGAACACCAGCATGAAGGAATTCCGTGAGCTGGTGGAGGAGATCACCACGCTGATGACCTACGAAAGCCTGAAGGACGGCGTTCCTACCGAGGCGCGCGAGGTCAAGACCCCGCTTGAGACCTGCACCCAGCAGGTGGTAAAGGATAACGCCGTGGTCATCGTGCCGATCCTGCGTGCAGGGCTTGGCATGGTCAACGGTATCCACGTGCTGTTCCCCTCGGCCAAGGTCGGCCATATCGGCATGTACCGCAACGAGGAGACCCTGGAGCCGAATACCTACTATTGCAAGCTCCCCGATGGGATTGAGGACAAGCTTGTGATCGTGGTAGACCCGATGCTGGCAACCGGCGGCAGTGCCACCGATGCCATCGGTCTTCTGAAAAAGCGTGGCTGTAAGCATATCAAGTTCATGGCTATCATCGGTGCGCCCGAGGGGGTTGCACGGGTAGCCGAGGCACATCCCGACGTCAGCATCTACGTGTCGACGCTGGACCGTTGCCTGAACGAGAACGGCTATATTCTGCCCGGCCTTGGCGATGCCGGTGACCGCCTCTTCGGCACGAAATAAGCCACCTATAGAAAAAAGCACCCAAAGGGGTGCTTTTTTCGTTGGCGTGAGTGGGCTCACTCCTCCGCCTTCTTTTGGAAGGTCCTTGATACCTCGGCAAGGAGCGAGCGGATCTTGAGGTGCTGGGGGCAGGCCTCCTCGCACGCGCCGCAGGCAAGGCAGGCATCGGGTGCGGGGGAGGTGGCGACCGTCAGGTCATAGTAATAGCCCGCGCTCCAGTTCTTGAACACGGCCTTGTCGTTCAGACAGCCAAAGAGGGAAGGGATGCGGATGCCGACAGGGCAACGCTCGGTGCAGTAGCCGCAGGCGGTGCAGGGGATGGTCCCCATAGAGCGGAAGACGTCCTGCACACGGCCGATGGCTACTTTTTCTTTGTCGGAAAGCGGCCGGAAGTCCTTCATAAAGCCGATGTTCTCCCGCATCATATCCATATTCCCCATGCCCGAAAGCACCATGGCCACAGTTGGGAAGTCGGCGGTAAAGCGGATGGCGTAGGCGGCGTTGGAATACCCGTCCCCAAGCTCGTCAAAAACCGCCTGCGCCTCGGGCGGAAGCTTCACAAGGCTGCCACCCTTGACAGGCTCCATCACAATGACGGGCTTGCCGTAGCGCACGCATACCTCGTACACCTCCCGCGCACGGATGGCGGGGTCGTCAAAGTCAACGTAGTTGAACTGGATCTGCACGACCTCGATCTCGGGATAGGCCTCCAGGATCTCGGCCAGCACCTCCGGGGTGTCGTGAAAGGAAATGCCGAAATGGCGGATCTTTCCCTCGCGGAGAAGCTCCAGCGCGATCTCATAGGCGTGACAGCTTTTGTACTTTTCAAAGTAGCTCTTGCACTGCGCGTGCATCAGATAATAGTCAAAGTACTCGACCCCACAAGCCGCAAGCTGGCTCTCAAACAGCGGGCGGATCTCCTCCTCGCGCTCAAAGTGGTAGGCAGAAAGCTTGTTGGTCAGCACGTAGCTTTCTCTCGGATAGCGGGAGGTCAGCGCTGCCTTGATGGCCGTTTCGCTTTTCCCGCTGATATAGCCGTGGGCGGTGTCAAAGTAATGAAAGCCGGCGGCCATATAGGCATCCACCATCTCGGAAAAATGGGCAAGATCCACCTCGCCCTCCTTCATGGGCAGTCTCATACAGCCAAAGCCAAGCCGTCCCTTTACGCCGGGTAATGTGTTCATAGCGGCATCCTTTCTGTGCGGCGATTCACGGCCCCCGCTCGGTGGGGGTGCTCCCGTTATATAAATTATACATAAAAACGCAGCGTTTGGCAAGAGGGTTTCGAAAAAACGCGCGGGGGTGGTTGCTATTCGACAAAACTTGTGCTATAATACATGGGTGCGCCGCGCGGCGCGAATCCCAGCAGGAGATAACTATGATACGCGATAATACCGATCTTTTTGAAAATAAGCCGATCTCACGTGCGGTGATCACTCTGATCATCCCCACCGTCATCAGCCAGATCATCACCGTGATCTACAATATGGCCGATACCTTCTTTATCGGTCAGATGGGAGACCCGAACCAGGTGGCCGCCGCCACCCTGGTCATGCCGCCCTTTATCATGCTGGCCGCCATTTCCAACCTTTTCGGCATAGGTGGCGCCAGTCTGATCTCGCGCTCGCTTGGTAGCGGAGACCGTGAGCGGGCACGCCGTTGCGCCGGCTTCAGCATCTGGGGTGCGGCGGTCGTGGCCCTCGTATACGGCCTTTTGTTCTACCTTCTGCGCCCTGTTCTTTTTCCCTTCCTCGGGGCGGATGACGCCACCTACGGCTTCTGCGCCGACTACGTCCTGTGGACGATCGCCATCGGCAGTGTGCCGACAGTGCTGAACGCCTGCCTTGCACACCTTGTGCGGGCAGAGGGCTACTCGCGTGAGGCGGGCATCGGTGTGGCGCTTGGCGGTCTTCTCAACATTGTGCTTGACCCTCTCCTCATGTTCCCGCTTGGGATGGGACTTGTCGGTGCGGCGGTGGCAACCATGCTTTCCAACACGGTGGCCATGCTGTATTTCGTGGTGCTTCTGTATAAAAACCGCGCCACCACCGTCATTTCGCTTTCTCCCCGCGCCTTCACCCTGCGCGGCGGTATCCCCAAGGAGATCCTCTTGGTCGGCTTTCCCGGTAGCCTTATGACCTTTATGGCCATTATCTCCAATACCGTCCTCAACAAAATGGTGGTCTCCTATTCGAACCAGGCCATCGCCGGTATGGGCATCGCCAAAAAGATCGACCTTCTCGCCCTTGCCATTGCCAACGGGATGACCCAGGGCGTTTTGCCCCTCATCGGCTATAACTTTGCCGCCGGCAATTTTGCCCGCATGCGTGCCGCCATCAAGACCGCCTTCACCTATGCCATGGCGGTGGCTATAGCGGGCACGGTCCTGCTCTTTACCTGTGCCGTGCCGATCGTCACCGTCTTTATCGGCGATGCCGAGACGGTGGCCTACGGCCAGCACTTCCTTCGTATCATCTCGATCACCTGCCCGGCTATCTCGGTCAATATGATGATCATCTCTATCTTCCAGGCCACGGGGCAAAAGCTGAAGCCGCTTTTCCTCTCCCTGCTTCGTAAGGGGGGCTTGGACGTTCCGTTTATGGTGATCATGGATGCCGTGGCAGGGGCAAACGGCATCCCGTGGGCAACCCCGATCGCAGACCTTCTGGCCATGACCGCCTCGATCATCCTCTTTATCCCGTATGCCAAGCGCCTGGGCGGCGCCTTTGGGCGCGCCCCCTCCTCGCCCGATACAGCGGATACGTGACCCCACCTTTCACAGGCTTTTGCAAACAAAACGTTGCATAACAAAGAGAGAGCAGCTCGGCAGTGAAGTGCCGAAATGCTCTCTCTTGCTTTCTTTTATAGGGGTTACGGATTGGCAGGGCCTGCGGTGTTACTGCCGTCCCCCACAAGGCCAAGGCGGGCGGCGGCATCCTGCCGCATCTTGTATTTGAGGATCTTGCCTGCCGCATTCATCGGGAAGCTGTCCACAAATTCAATATACTTCGGTACCTTATGGCGGGCCATGCTGGCCTTGATGAAGCTGCTCATCTCCTCCACTGTGACGCTGGCATCCTCCTTCAGGATGATGCACGCCATGATCTCCTCGCCGTACTTCTTATCCGGCACGCCGATGACCTGCACGTCCTTGACCATCGGATGGGTGTAGATGAACTCCTCGATCTCCTTCGGGTAGATGTTTTCACCGCCGCGGATGATCATATCCTTGATACGCCCGGTGATACGGTAGTTGCCCGCCTCGTCGCGGCAGGCAAGGTCACCCGAGTGAAGCCAGCCGTCGCTGTCGATGGTGTCCTTGGTGGCACCGGGCATCTTGTAGTAGCCCTTCATGGTGTTGTAGCCCTTAGCGCAGAACTCACCGTTCACTCCGGGTGGGACCTCCTCACCCGTGGCAGGATCCACGATCTTGCAGCGGACGTGCGGGAAGGCGTAGCCAACCGTCTCGGTGCGCACCTCCAGCGAGTCTGTCCACGCGCTCATGGTATTACCGGGGGCGCACTCGGTCTGCCCGTAAACGCTGACGATACCGGTCATGTTCATTTCGTCGGGGCGTGCGGCGCGGCGCATAAGCTCGGGCGGGCAGCCTGCCCCCGCCATGATACCCGTCCGCATATGCGAGAAATCGGTCAAGCGGTAGTTCGGGTGGTTGAACATGGCGATAAACATGGTCGGCACACCGTTAAAGCAGGTGATCTTCTCCTGGTTGATACAGGCAAGAGAGGACTTGGCAGAGAAGTAGGGCATCGGGCACATGGTGGTGCCGTGGGTCATCGACGAGGTCATGGAAAGGGTCATACCGAAGCAGTGGAACATCGGCACGTGGATCATCATGCGGTCGGCCGTGGAAAGCCCCATGCGGTCACCGATGCACTTGCCGTTGTTCACCACGTTGTAGTGGGTCAGCATAACACCCTTCGGGAAGCCGGTGGTGCCCGAGGTGTACTGCATGTTGCACACGTCCCCGGGGCGGACGGCGGCAGCCATCCGTGCCACAAGCTCGGCGCTTACCAGGCTATAGCGCGCCATCGCCTCGTCAAAGCTGAGGCACCCGGCCTGCTTGAAGCCGACCGTGATGACGTTGCGGAGGAAGGGCAGGCGCTTGCTGTGCAGGGGCTCACCCGGCACGGTCGTGGCAAGCTCAGGGCACAGGGTATTGATGATCTCGGCGTAGTTGGAGTCAAGACAGCTGTCGATCATGACAAGGGTATGGGTGTCAGACTGACGCAGAAGATACTCGGCCTCGTGGATCTTGTAGGCGGTATTCACCGTGACAAGCACGGCGCCCAGCTTTACGGTTGCCCAGAAGGTGATATACCAGGCAGGGACGTTGGTAGCCCAGATGGCAACCTTAGAGCCGGCCTTGACGCCAAGCGACACAAGGGCTCTGGCAAAGCGGTCAACGTCCTCGCGGAATTCGGCATAGGTACGGGTATAGTCGAGGGTGGTGTACTTGAAGCAGTATTGGTCGGGGAATTCCTCGGCCACACGGTCCAGCACCTGAGAGAAGGTCATGTCGATGAGCTCATCCCGCTTCCAGATGTACTGGCCGCTACCGTCATGGTTGAAGTAGAGGCTCTTCTTCATCTGGCGCGTGGAGTGATAGCGGGACATGTAGTTGACAAAGTAGGGGAAGATGACCTCGGGGTCCTGCAGATCCGCCAGCCACTCGGGCTTCCACTCCAAGGAGATAAAGCCGTCGTAGTTGACAGAGGAAAGGGCGCGCATCACGTCGTCGATGGGCATCGTGCCCTCGCCGATCAGCTGATAGACTCCCTCGTCGTCCGAGTCGCGCATGTGGACGTGGCAAACGTAGCTGCCGAGGTTCTGAATGGTGGTGTCCCCGCACTCGCCACGGTCGCGGTAGGGATGGTGGACGTCCCAAAGGGCGGCCAGGTTATCGCTGGCAAATCTGTCAAGCATCGCGCGCAGGCGCTTGGTGTCGGCATAGATGCCGCTCGTCTTGACAAGCAGCGTGATATCGGCGGCCTCGGCAAGAGGCAGCAGCGCCGTGATAGCCTCGGCTACGGCCTCCTCGTTTTCCGTGAGGGCGCAGGCGGCCACGTAAGGGACGCGGGCATCGTGCGCCAGCTCAAAGAGGGCAGAAAGTGTGGCAATCGCCGCAGGATCGGCCGAAAGGTCGCAGGGGGTATCAAAGCAGGGGATGCTCAGCTGCTTTTCGCGCAGGGCGCGGGCGGTTGCCGCCACGTTGTACTGATGAAAGGGGCCGCCGCGCTCGGTCAGTGCGTTTGCCGCGGGGAGGTTATAGACCTCCACACCGGAAAAGCCGGTGCTGATGGCCGTCTCCAGCGTATCCTCCCAGGAAAAGCCGGGCCAGCCGCGTGTGGAAAAGGAGAGCTTCATTCTACTTCCTCCTCATAGATGATTTTGTTAAGGGCAGAAAGATAAGCGCCGATCCCCGCGCCGACAATGTCGGTGGAGATGCCCCGGCCCGAGTAGACCTTACCGCCCGAGCGGAGCTTGACAATGGTCTGCCCCATGGCCTCGCGCCCCTCGGTAACCGCCTGCAGCTGGAAATCGTCCAGCTCATAGTGACAGCCGGTGATCTTTTCGATCGCCTGGAAGGCGGCATCGATCGAGCCGTCGCCGATATAAACACCCTCCACGGGCTGCCCATCGCGGATCAGCTTGATGTGGGCGGTGGCGGAAATGGTATTGCCGGAGGTGATCACGTAGGTATCCAGCTTGTAGGTGGAGGGCACCTGCATGGCAGAGGAGGCCACAATGGCATCCAGCTCTTTAGAGCTGACGCTTTCCTTCTTCTCGGCGATCTGAGAGAAGGCGAGATACACCTTCTGCAGATCCTCCTCGGAAAGATCGTAGCCAAGCTTGGCGACCGCAACCGCAACCGCGGCGGCATCGTCGTGCGCGGTCAAAAGCATATCCTCGGCTCCCGTATCGCCGATCCCGGCCGACGTGCCCTTGCCCTTACCGGCCTGGCACATCCAGGTGATCTGGTCAATGACACGGCTGAGCTGATTGACGCGTACACGCAGGGAAGCCTGCAGAAGGTCGGCCTTGGCATCCAGGATGCGTGCCACGTTGGCAAGGCTGGCAAGGTCGATGGGGTAAGCCGCTACGCGCAGCTGGGTCGCACCGCATCCGGCGGCGGCGATGGCGCAGGCATCGGCCATGGCAAGCGTGTTGACACAGGAGATGCCCAGCGTGACCTCGGAAAGGGCGGGCAGCTCGGCGTACTGGCGGGCCACAAAGTCGGCAAGCTCGGTCGGCAGCATGGTGCCGGCCGTGTCACACAGGGTGACGGTCGTGGCGCCCGCCTCAATGGCCGTGCGGATCGCCTCGGTTAAGAAGGCCTGCTCGCTTCTCGTGGCGTCATTGGCAATGAATTCTACGTCGGGGCACAGGGCGCGGCAGGCGGCCACCGTCTCACGGATGGCGGCCAGCATGGCATCCGGTTTCTTGTGGGAGAGGTATTCGATCTGCACGGGGCTGACGGCGGCAGGCACCTGCAGGCGTGCTTTTTTGGCAAGGCGCAGGGCGGCCCAGGTTCTTTCCACGCTCTCGGCATCCAGATGGACGGGCACGGCTACGATGCTGTCGCTCACCGCTGTGGAAATAGACTTGATCTGCAAAGGATCAATGCGGGCGTTCTCGATGCCCTCAAGCTCAATAAGATCCACCCCCAGCTTATCAAGCAGCTTGGCAAGCTCGATCTTCTCCTTAAAGGAAAGACGGAAGCCCTCTGCTGTCTGCTTCATGGTTGCATCACTGATCCTGATCTGTTTCATGGTACTTCTCCTTTTTAATTATAAAAGCCTGAAAAAACAAAAAACCCGAAGCCTTTACGGCTTCAGGGACGAACATAATCCGCGGTACCACCCTGATTATTCCCATAGGAAAGGGAATCACTCTTTCGGCCTCAAGCAAGGCCTTGCCCTGTTACGGGGGCTTCCGTGTCTCATTACTCGCTTACGCTTTGACAAGACCGACTCGGGAAGGAGAACGCCTGAATGATCCGCATCGGCTCGCAGCAACCGCCGACTCTCGGCAGCTTC
>JAGBZZ010000128.1 GCA_017652965.1 Clostridia bacterium
CGCGGCGCAGAATGCGGCGGAGCACATACCCGCGCCCCTCGTTCGAGGGGATGACACCGTCGGCAATCATAAAGGAGGCCGAGCGGATGTGGTCGGTCACGACACGGATGGAGATATCGTTCTTGGCATCGGCACCGTAGGTCTTGCCCGAAATAGCGCAGACCTCGTCGAGGATACGGCGGATGGAGTCAACCTCGAACATATTGTCAACGCCCTGAAGGACGCAGGCAAGACGCTCAAGACCCATACCGGTGTCGATGTTCTTCTGAGAAAGCTCGGTATAGTTACCGCACCCGTCGTTATTGAACTGCGAGAAGACGTTGTTCCAGATCTCCATATACCGGTCGCAGTCACAGCCCGGGCGGCAATCGGGCGAGCCGCAGCCATACTTTATGCCACGGTCAAAATAGATCTCGGAGCAGGGGCCGCACGGACCCTGGCCATGCTCCCAGAAGTTGTCGGCCTTGCCAAGGCGCACAACGCGCGAGGCCGGCACGCCCATCTTCTCGGTCCAGATGGCATAGGCCTCGTCATCCTGCTCATAGATGGACGGCCAAAGCAGCTCAGCCGGGATCTCCAGGCACACGGTCAGAAATTCCCAGGCAAAGGCGATGGCCTCCTCCTTGAAGTAATCACCAAACGAGAAGTTACCCAGCATCTCAAAGAAGGTGCCGTGGCGGGCGGTGTGACCCACACGGTCAAGGTCGGGGGTGCGGATGCACTTCTGGCAGGTCGCCACACGGCGGCGGGGGGGCGTGACCTCACCGGTGAAGAACTTCTTCATCGGTGCCATGCCCGAGTTGATGAGAAGCAGCGAGCGGTCGCCCTGCGGCACCAGTGAGTAGCTGGGCAGGCGCAGATGCCCCTTCGATTCAAAAAATGCCAGAAAGGCCTCACGCAGATCGTTCAGCGATGTCCATTTCATGTTGTATCCTCCTTGTCCGCGCACCGCGCGGAAGCACAGTATTATCTTAATGATTATAATATATATTATGCGCTTTGTCAAGATGCATCTTACGCCTGCCCGGAAAATCTGTTCCGCGCATCCCGCCTGCGGGCGGCAAGACAGGCGCACACCGTAAAGACGGTGTAGTAGATCGGCAGGGCGATAAGCGAGATCACGGGGTAGGTCAGAAGGGCGACCCCCTCAAACGGCGAGTGAAGCAGAAACATGGAGTTGACCTCATAGGCAGTCTCGGCCGAGCCGATCGCAAAGAAAACGAGATTGCAGTAGCCGCCGATGACGGCCATCATCAGAATGCAAAGCAGGATGCTTTTCATATTCCGCTTTACCCCCACCCCCGTGTACCCGAAAAGCGGAAGCAGAAGCACGTTATAAAGCAGGGTGGCGTGCGCGCCGATGCTTTTCACGTTCTCATAGTCGGCAAGGGTCGGGTTTTTGATAAAGTCCACGTTGGCAAACATCCCCACAAGGGTCGCCACGATGCCAAACCAGAAGAGGTAATCCGAAAGAAATCGGCCAAGCCTGCCCTCCTTGCTTTTCAAAAGCGCAAACAAAAGGGCCGCCCACATGACCACGTTGCACGGATAGATCGGCAACAAAAGGTTCGGGTTCTCGGCAAGGTAGGCAAGGGCACCGCCGCCCGTGAAGAGCTTAAAGAGAAGCGTACTGTAATGAAAGAGGATCGTCGCGGCCGCCGCCGCGAGAAACGCCCACTCCCTTTTGCGCGCGGTAACGGCGTATTTCTTCGTCAGCCACAGCCCCACCGCAATCAGCAGAATAAGGGCGGTATTAAAGATCAGTAGCTTCCCCATGGTTCTTCCCTCCTCGGTGGGTATCGGTGATACCGGTATTGCGGCAAGAAGTATTATAGCAGAAAGATCCGAGAAAATCAATTTCTTTTTCGCAAAAGCCCCGGGGTCTTCTCCTCCTTGTCTTGACAGGCGGGCTTTTCTATGGTAATATAAAGCGAATACTATCATCGGGGGGACACTATGGAGCATACACAGCAGAACAAAGGAAACGGATGGGCGCTTTTGCCGATCGGCGTTTTTCTTGTACTTTACATCGGCCTTGGCATCCTGTTTCAGGATTTTTATAAAATGAGCGTGGTGGTCGCCTTCCTGGCGGCACTGCTTGTGGCGTGCCTGCAGCATCGCGCCGTCTCGCTTGACGAAAAGATCTCCATTATGGCAGGGGCTATGGCCGATAAGAATATCGCCACCATGATCCTCATTTTTCTTGCCTCGGGCGTCTTTGCCGGGGTGCTGGGGCGGGACAGTGCCGCCAGCGTTGCCGACCTCTTCTTAAGCGTGATCCCCGCGCAGTACTCTGCCCTTGTGCTGTTTGCCGTCTCCTGCTTTGTTTCAACCGCCATGGGCACCTCCTGCGGCACGATCGCCGTCATTGGCCCCATCGCCTGCTCGCTTTCGGGCAGCACCGGGATCAGCCTTGCCCTTTGCATGGGCTCGGTGATCGGGGGTGCGATGTTTGGTGACAACCTCTCCTTTATCTCGGATACCACCATCGCGGCCACCACCACCCAGGGCTGCCGGATGAAGGATAAGTTCAAGGAGAACTTCTTTATCGCCCTGCCCGCCGCCCTTCTGACGGTTGCCATCCTGCTCGTCTTTGCCTTCACCGCCAAGGGCGTGACCGATTATACCCCCGCCACCCCGAACCTTTGGCTGCTTATCCCCTATATCCTGGTGCTTGTCGGCGGTATCCTCGGGATCAACGTCTTTCTCGTCCTGCTTGGCGGCATCGGCACGGCCTTTCTGATCAAGCTTTGCCTTGCCACCCCGGTCGTTGATATCGTGGGCGGCATGGGCAGTGGCGCCTCCGGTATGTTTGAGGTGATCCTTGTGACCCTGCTTGTCACCATGCTCAGCGGGATCATGCGTCACTTTGGCGGCTTTGATGCCCTTTTGTACTTCGTCCGCCGCTTCTTCCGCGGGAAGGTGGGCGGCACGCTTGGCATCGGCGCCCTGGTCTCTGCTATGGATATCGCCACCGCCAACAACACGGTTGCCATCGTCATGGCCGCCCCCATTGCCAAAACCATCAGCGAGGAGTACGGCATCACCCCCAAAAGAACCGCCTCGATCCTCGATATCTTCGGCAGTGTGGTGCAGGGCATCCTCCCCTACGGCGCCCAGATGATCTATGCCGTCTCGGCCATCACCATTGCCCACAAGGGGGGCGTGATCACGGAAACCGTCTCGGCGGTCGGTCTCATTCCCTATCTCTTCTACCCCTTCCTCCTCGGCATCAGCGCCATCCTCTTCTCTGTCATCCCCGCCCTCAGAAGAAAGTAATCGATCAACCCGAAAAGCACCTGCCCCCCGGCAGGTGCTTTTTTGCTTGCGCGGAGCCGGCGTCCTATGTGGCAGACGAGGCACACGTTCCCCGACCAAAGCCGCCGCCCCTGCCCCACTCCGTAGCATCCCGTCCCGTGTCATTCTGAGCGAGCCGCCAGGCGAGTCGAACTTTTGCGGCATGCCGCAAAAGCGCTGTGGGC
>JAGBZZ010000129.1 GCA_017652965.1 Clostridia bacterium
ACAATACTCAATTCCGCAGATATGAAAGCAATTCCTTTGTATGAAAGAGTGGGTTTCCATACTTCATCAACAATTATGTACATAGACCTTTAAATTCAAATTGATTTGACAATAAGACAAATTCCAATTTATCGAACAGAATAAATTAACCCCGGTAGATTTCTAATCTGCCGGGGTTATCTTTGCTTGAGGCGGGAGCAAGCCCCCGCCCTACGGGTAAATTTCCTTATGAGAAGCACCCATCAGTCTTCCTTTTTTGTCAGTCGAATTCGTAGCCCTTTTCGTGGAATTTGAGGATATCCTCGTAGGGTTGCGTGCCAAGGACGGGGGCATCGCCTGCCAGAATGTCAATGGCGTGGATGATGCAGTCTCCGTTTGCCCATCCCATAATGACGCGCGGCACATAGGGGGCGTCGGTGGCTACAAAGGGGTTACCGAAGTGCATGTGCGCCGCCACCTTGTCGGTCGATTGCAGGGCATCCATCATATCCACAAAGCGGGAGGTCAGATGCTCGCGCCCTGCGAAGGCCTCGCTGTTGGTGTAGGTGATAAACACGACGTCGTCATACTTCGTCTGCTCGGTAAAGAGGGCGAAGTTCTGCTGGGCGGTCGGGTACTGCGGCAGGCCGAAGGTGCCGCTGTTCGGGAAGGTGGCGCGCAGCTTTTCGTCGATCCTGTGTGCCGAATACCAGCTTGCCGAGAAGATGTCGTATTCCTGCTGGTCAAGCTCCTCCTTGCCGTCGGTCATAATGACGAAGAGGTGCTTGCCGTCCTTCGAGATCGAGGGGGTATACCCCTCCGCGCAACGGGCGGAGATGCACTCCTCGTTGATCCTTCTGATGTTTTCAAGATCCTCCTCGCGCAGCTCGGCATCCTTCGGCAGCATAGCGGCCTTGTGCTGTGCCTCCAGCACGCGGCGGCAGGCCTCGTTGATCCGCTCCTCGCTGAGAGAGCCGTCACGCCAGGCGGCAAGCAGGGCCTCGTAGGCCTCGCGGCAATGCACCGTCCAAGGCAGGGCAAGGTCGCACCCCGCGATGACCGACATCGGGATCGGGGGGATATAGCCGTACTTCAGAACGACCCCCATCATCCCGAGCGAGTCGGAAACGTAAAGGCCGTCGTAGCCCTCCTCGCGGAAGATGTCCATCACCGGCTTTGAGAGGCTGGCGGGGCGGTTGGGGTCGATGTTCGGCATCAGCTTATGCCCGACCATGATGCTGTCAAGAAGCCCCGTATCATGCAGGTGGCGGTAGGCCACCAGCGAATCGCGCTTGATATCCTCAAGGGTATCGGTGGCAAAGCCCTCACGCATATGGCTGTCGTATTTCTTGCTCTGCCGCGGGGAGGGGTAGTGCTTGGCGCTCGGCAAAATGCCGCCGTCCCGCATACCGCGCGCCACGGCGGCGGCCAGGCGGCAGGTGACGTCGGTCTTCGGGCTGATGATGCGCGAGGTCGTGCCGCAGGGGAAGTTCGAGCCGCAGAAGTCGACGTTCGGGCTGTTCATGATGTTGTAGCCGTCTTGGCGGCAAAGGGTAGCGGTCACACGGCCGAAGGAGTAGGCGTATTCCTCGTTCTCGCCCGCCGCGGAAAGCGAGATCGTTTGCGGGATAAAGTGGCCGGGATAGCCGCGCTCGGCATCGCACATCACAAGGATCGGGTAGTCGGCGGCTTCCAGCACCCGCTCTACCGCCCTTTTGCGGCCGCCGAAGGTCAGGCCGATGTAAACGCCGCCCAGCTTATGCTCACGGATCAGCTGCAGGGCGTACTCCACGTCCTCCTCCCCGTGAAAGGGAAGGGTGGCGCACAGCAGCATACCGATTCTTTGCTCCATCGAAAGCTCGGAAAGGACAAGCTCTTTCATTGTGGTTCTCCTTTGATTGCAAAATTATGGTCTTGCAAAATCAGTATAGCAGGGGAAGGGGCGCTTTGCAAGGGATTTTTGTGCGGTTGACATGGATTTTTCTGCGCTTGCCCCCGCACTCTATGCCCCGCCGCCTGCTCCCCCCCTCTTTTTTTGCGCGGCGGGAGTTGCCGCCATCCCATTGCAAAGGGGGCGGCGGTATGTTATAATAGGGGCAACAAAACGAACGAGGTGTTGTGATGATACGTCTTTATGAGCGTCATACCGTGCGCCCGGTGCGCGAGCTTTGCGGCCTTTGGGACTTCGTGTCCGAAAAATATCCGGACAGGCACTACCGCCTGCCCGTGCCCTCCTGCTGGGA
>JAGBZZ010000130.1 GCA_017652965.1 Clostridia bacterium
CCGACGATATCTTCTCGGCCCTCGAGATCCAGGACGAGCTGCAGACCCTTTACACCTCGGGCACGGTATTCCATGCCTTCCTGGGTGAAAGACTGCCCGATTGGAAGTCTGCCGCCAACCTTGTCCGCAAGATCGCCGAGAACTACAAGCTCCCCTATTACACCCTGTCTCCCACCTACTCGGTCTGTAAAAACCACGGCTACATCGCCGGCGAGGTCAGCACCTGCCCCGAGTGCGGTGAGGCCACCGAGGTCTACAGCCGTATCACCGGCTACTACCGCCCCGTAAAGAACTGGAACGACGGTAAGGCCCAGGAATACCGCGATCGCCGCGTCTATAACGCCGCCGCCTCGATGGCACGCCACGCCAACGATCCGTCGAGAAAGATCGTGATCGCCGAGGGTGCCTGCGCCTGCGAGGCTCCCGCCTCCACGGGCGACAACCTGATCCTGTTTGCCACCACCACCTGCCCGAACTGCAAAATGGCCAAGAAGTTCCTTGACGAGGCCGGCTTTGCCTACGAGGTGATCCTTGCCGATAAGGATCCCGAGACGGCCAAGAAGTACGGCGTGGAGGCCGCCCCCACCCTGATCGTGGAACGCGCGGGCGAGGTCGCCGCCACCGTGGCAAACCTCTCGAACATCCGTAAGTTCATCGAAGAGAACAAGTAATGGTCTACGATATTGCAATCGTCGGCGCCGGCCCTGCGGGTCTTACGGCGGCCATCTACGGCCGCCGCGCAGGGAAGAGCGTGCTGATTCTGGAGAAGGAGACCTTCGGCGGGCAGATCACCCACTCCCCGAAGGTGGAAAACTATCCCGGCTTCCGCGTCCTTTCGGGCATGGAGCTTGGGGATAAGCTGGTCGAGCAGGCCATGGATCTCGGCGCAGAGCTGGAGATGGATACCGTTACGGGTATGCGCGTCGAGGGGGATCTTCGCATCCTCGTCGGCGAGAGCGCCGAGTATACCGCCCGCACAGTCATTGTGGCGGCCGGCTCGCACCACCGCACCCTCGGCCTTGTCGGGGAGGAGAAGCTGGTCGGGCACGGGGTTTCCTACTGTGCCATTTGTGACGGTGCCTTCCATGCCGGTGAGGACGTTGCCATCATCGGCGGCGGTAACTCGGCACTCCAGGAGGCCGTGATGCTCTCCGAGATCTGCCGTAGCGTCACCGTCGTGCAGAACCTTGCCCGCCTTACGGGGGAGGGGAGCCTTGTGGCCGAGGTGAACGCCCGCGAAAACGTAAAGGTCATCTATTCGGCCACGGCTACCGCCCTTTTGGGGGAGGGGAAGCTTTCGGGCCTTGGCATCCGCCATGAGGACGGCCGCGAGGAGACCCTTGCGGTCAGCGCGGTGTTCGTGGCGATCGGCCAGGTGCCGGAAAACGAGCCGTTTGCCACCCTTTGCACGCTGGACGGGCGCGGATACATTGCCGCAGGGGAGGATTGCCTCACCGAAACGGCAGGGGTATTCGTGGCAGGCGATTGCCGCACCAAGGCCATCCGCCAGGTCACAACCGCCACGGCCGACGGCGCAGTAGCCGCCCTGGCGGCCTGCCGCTATCTCGACAGCGCAAAATAAGACAAAGAAAAAGAGCAAGCATGAGGGAATACATCTGTCCGTCCTCACGGTTGCTCTTTTTTGCATGCTGCATTTATGCGGTATGGCCCACGCGGATCGCCAGCATCAAAAGCTCGTCCTCGCAAAGCCGCGGCTTCTTCAAAAGCTCGGTGGCCAGAAGCGCCACCTTGTAATTGGTAGGGATCAGGGTCATCACCGCGCCGATCGTGGCATCGCTCGCCCCTCCGCATTTCAGACATTCGATCAGAAGTCCCTGCTCTCTTGTCAGTGTCATCATGGTATTTATCCTCGCTTTCTTTTCTCTCTTGCAAGGACAGTATAGCAGATATCATGTACCAAACTTGGTACACAAAAAGCGAGGGGCGGATGCGGGATGATGTTTGCCCTTACGGGCAAGTGATGTTGCCTTCGGCAATGATGTATACTGCGTAAATGATGTTACGCCTGACGGCGTAGTGGGCAAACATCACATCATTGCGACCATCGGGAGCAACATCATTATGAGCGAAGCGAATA
>JAGBZZ010000131.1 GCA_017652965.1 Clostridia bacterium
ACCGCGCAGGGACGATCGGCACGCTGGCCGATAAGACCGCATACGGGTATATCATGAAGTACCTTGATGAGCGCAAGATCTCCTTGCCCCGCGCCGAGATCGATGCCATGGTGGCGCGTTGCGTGGGCATCAAGCGTACCACGGGTCAGCACCCCGGCGGTATCATCGTTATCCCGCGTGACCGTGACGTGTACGATTTTACCCCCATCCAGCACCCGGCAGACGATCCGCACTCGGATATCATTACCACGCACTTCCAGTTCTCGTATCTGCACGATACCATTCTGAAGCTGGACGAGCTCGGACACGATATGCCGACCAAGTATAAGATGCTGGAGCGCTACACCAATACCAGCGTCCTTGACGTGAAGATGAACGACCCCGAGGTCTACCGTCTTTTCACGTCCATGGAGCCGCTTGGCGTCAGCGGCGAGGCTGTCGGCTGCCAGGTCGGTACGCTTGGCCTGCCTGAGATGGGTACACGCTTTATCCAGCAGGTGCTGGTGGATGCCCAACCGAAAAACTTTGCGGACCTTATGCAGATCTCGGGGCTGACGCACGGCACGGACGTGTGGCTGGGCAACGCCCAGGATCTTATCAAGGCCGGCATCTGCGACATTTCGGAGGTGGTGGGAACACGCGACGGCATTATGCTGTATCTGATCCGCCACGGCCTTGACAACGGCACCGCCTTCAAGATCATGGAGGACGTCCGTAAGGGCAAGGGGCTGAAGCCCGAATACGAGGCCGACATGCTGGCGCACGACGTGCCGGAGTGGTACATCGGCTCCTGCAAAAAGATCAAATACATGTTCCCGAAGGCGCACGCCGCGGCGTACGTCATGTCGGCTATCCGCCTTGCCTGGTATAAGATCTACCGTGCCAAGGAGTTCTATGCCGCCTATCTTTCGGTCGCTCCCAACGGCTTTGATGCCGCAGTGGTGGGCGGCGGCCTGACGGCAATCGGCCATAAGCTGGACGAGATCGCCGAAAAGGAGAAGAAAAAAGAGGCCACCGCCAATGACGGGGCCCAGCATGCGGTATTGCTTCTGGTCAGGGAGGCGATCCTTCGCGGGATCCAGTTCCTGCCGATCGATCTTTATAAATCGGATGCCAAGTACTTCCTGCCTGAGGAGAAGGGGATCCGTATGCCCTTCCTGTCCCTGGCGGGGCTTGGCGATACGGTTGCACAAAAGATCGTAGAGGTGCGTGATGCAGGCGAGATCTTCTCGGTGGATGAGCTTCGCCGCAAGGCGGGGCTCTCCAAAACCATCCTGGAAATGCTTCGCTCCTACGGGGTCTTCCGTGGGATGCAGGAGGATGACCAGTTCAGCTTCTTCTGATAAAATCTCGCATATACACCTCCATTTTTCGCTATTTGTAAACAAAACCTTTCAGTGCACGACGAGCAGAAACAGTAAAACGAGGGGCAGGAATTCGTCCTCGCATCCGTCAAACAGCAAAAGCAGGGCGATTCCCAGTAGCAAAAGATCGCCGCCGGCAACTCCGGGCAGCAGCCGTGCAAGGAGACCCTCCGGCTGCCCGCAGTCCTCGTTTTGCCTGCTTGCCCCCTGCCTTTTGGCATCCGCGCACGTGTCGGGGATGTGACGTGGCTCCTCCTGCTTGCAATCGGCATGGCAGGAGGGGGGCGTCTCCTCCTCGGTGCCGTGGGGCGGTTCCTCCCGGGGTCTTTGCAGGGCGGTGCCGCTATAGTGCGGCGGCAGATCGCCGCCGTCCGAAAAGCTACGGCTGTACACTCTGATCCCTCCCTTTATTTCTTAAAAAGCTCCAGCACCTCAAAAAGCTTCTTTGCCCCCTCAAGCGCCCGCCTTCTCTCGGGGGAAAGATACGGGCAAAGGGCGGCCAGTAGCCGCTCACGCTCTCTTTGCGTTCTTCCTCCCCGCTCCCCCTCGACAGGGGATGGCAGGGGCGGCGGTGCTTCTCTTTGCGGCGGTGCCTCCTCTTTGGGGGCGGTGGGCTGTCGCTCTGTCCGCAGGCCGCCAAGGAGCCCCGCCAACGCGCCAAGCGCGCCGGGGTTTTCCAAAAGCCCGGATAAAAGGCCCGAAAGATCGGGCGTGTCGCCAGCCATGCTATTGCCCTTGGCGGGCACGGCGCAGGATCTCCATGGCTTCTCCAACGTCCTTTGCGCCCTTGCCGGCCATGATCGCCCGCAGCTTTGCCATGTCGGCGGCCGAGGGCTGCCCGGAGGGGAGCGTGATCCCGTTTTCGGTGGCTACCCGCCGTATCGTCTCCCATAGCGCCTCATCGCTTTCAAGCAACAGTTTTTTCATCACGTTGTTATCAAATTGCATGCCATCACCTCGCAAAATCGAACTGTATTAGCAGTATATGCGTGCCAAGCGGCGCGTGACAGGACACAGTATGATGAATTTTTTGATCGTTTCGGATACCCATGGCAACACCCACCTTCTGCGCAGTCTTCTGGACGCCAATCGGGCGGTGGATGCCATTCTTTTTCTTGGAGACGGACTAAATGAAGCCGAGGAGCTTTGCGCCCTTGGCGGTTATCCTCCTCTTATCGGCGTCCGCGGAAATTGCGATTCGGAGTTTTCTCCCCACTTCCGCAAGCGGCAGGAGGAGGAGATCCTTTGCTTCTCGGGGCGCCGTATCCTGCTTTTGCACGGACATACCGCCTCGGTGAAGTTTTCGCTTGCGGGGCTTCTTTCCCGCGCCCGCGCTTATGCGGTCGATATTGTCCTCTTCGGGCATACCCATGACCCCGAGGAGCGGTATATCCCCAAGGAGGAGGGCGGGCCTCTTTGGCTCTTTAACCCGGGTAGCCTCGGCCGCCCCTATGACGGCCGCCCGCACTACGGCCGGCTGACGCTTTCGGATAACGGTGACGTTCTCCTCTCGCATGGGGTATGGGAGGTGACAGCGTGAAGATCCTGCCATCTACCGGTGCCTTTATCGGCCGTGTCAACGGCCGCGATCCCCGCGCCTTTCTCGGGATAGCCGACCGCCTGGATACCGACGCCTGCGAGTTTATGATGTACGAAAGCTTCTACGGCCGTGAGGAGGCCGTGCTTTCGGATTTTGCGGCCACAGGCCTCTCCTTTCCCGTCTTTCATATTGAAAAGCGGGTGGGGGAGTACGTGGGGCTTGGCGGAGAGGAGGATCTTTCGGAGGCAAGGCGCCGCTTTCTTGTCAATTGCCGCGCCGCCGCCCGCCTTGGCGCCCGCAAAATGGTCTTTCATCTTTGGAACGGGCTCCCCAGCGACCGCGCCTTTGCCCGCCATCTTTCCTTTTTCGGAGAATGCGATCGCCTCGCGCGGGAGCATGACCTGCTTTTGACAGTGGAAAACGTGGTCTGCGCGGTGGGGGATCCGCATACCCACTTTGCAGAGCTTTTGCAGGCCTATCCGGATATCGCCTTTACCTTCGATACCAAGATGGCGGCCTTCCACCGTGCCGAGCGCGGCTTCTTCACCGCAAAGGAGACGGCGCCCCTGGCCGCGCGGGTGCGCCACGTCCATCTCAATGACTATGCCGGCACCCCCGGGGATTTTTCGGGGCTTGCCGTACTGCACCTCGGAGAGGGGCACCTCGATATCCCCGCCATTGCGGGGGAGATCCTTTCTGCGGGATATGACGGCACAGTAACCTTGGAATGCAGCTGTATGCGCCCGGATGGGACGCTTGTACCCGAAAAAATGAATGCCTCGCTTGCGCTGGCACGCCGTTTGCTTGCCAACGAGGGAAGGGAGTAAGCCTATGCCTATGCCGCCCCCCATGTCGCCACCCCCCTTTAAAACAAGAAAAAGCACCCGCCCAAAGCACCTGCGGGAGTATCCGCGCTGGATCGCCGGGCTGGTACGCTCCTTCTTCTCGCACCTTTTCTACATTGTGCGCCTTGTACACGAGACAAAGCCGTGGCTTCTGTGGCTGATGACGCTTTTCTGCCTGCTTGGCGGTATCTTGCCGGTCATCGGTGCCTGGATCTCGCGGGATCTTCTGAACGGGGTAGCCGCCATGATCGAAGAGGGGCGCCTTAGCGGCGACTTTGCCGACTTCTTGTGCAACGAGCTTCTCGGCCGCTTTCGCACGGTCACCTTTCTGATCCTTTTTCAGTTTCTGCACCATTTGCTGACAAGGGTCATCAACCGTTTTTCCACCCTGACCAACAACCTGGCGGGTGAGCTTGTGGCCAACCACATCAAGCGTAAGATCATG
>JAGBZZ010000012.1 GCA_017652965.1 Clostridia bacterium
ATGCGGCGAAGGTTTCGCTTAACGGCCGCCGTTGAGGAGCCGAGAAGCAATCCCACACGGAAGCCCATACTTCCGAACAACGCCCCCAGCGTCTCATAATGCTGGGCGGCCAGAATCTCGGTGGGCGCCATCAGTGCCCCCTGATAGCCGTTCTTCATGGCCACGTAGAGGGCGGCGGCGGCCACCGCCGTCTTGCCGCTTCCCACGTCACCCGAAAGCAGACGGGACATGGGGAGCTCGGCTCCCACCATATCGTGACAGATCTCGTCGATGGATCGCTTCTGCGCTCCCGTCAGGGGGAAGCCGAGAGCCTCGGTCAAGGCGGTCATGTCCACCGCCTTCATGGCGGGCGGGATGCCGCTCCGCTTGCGGTGCTTGGTGGTGACCAAGGCTAAGGCGAAGAGATAGGTCTCCTCCGCCGCGAAATAGCGCCTTGCCGCCTCCAGCTCCTCCCTATGGCGGGGACGGTGGATGGCCCGATAGGCCGCCGCAACCGTGGGCAGGAACAGCTCCTGCCGCAGAGCCTCGGGCAGAAGCTCGGGAAGACCGCAGGTGGCAAAGCGGGCGAGGATCTCCTCCACTGCTTCGGTAATCAGGCCCTGGGACAGTCCCGCCCCTGCAGGGTAGACGGGGGTGAAGTCGGGAAGGCTTCCCTCCTCCACGTAGGCCTCGTGAAGGGGTGCCGCCATGGTATAGCGGTTGCCCGTCTTGGCGATCTTACCCCAAAAGCGATGGGTCTCCCCCACACGGAAGCAATTTTCCAAAAAACGGCTATTGAAATAGGTGATCTCCACCGTACCGCTTTCGTCGAAGGCGCGGAACTTGGTGATGACCTTACGGTTTTTCAAGGTAGCGGTGCGGGGCTGGGTGCCGATGGTCAGTAGGTAGGAGCAGCTCTCCCCCTCGATGCCCTCCGACAGAAGCCGCACGTTGCCGCGGTTCTGATAGGCGCGGGGAAAATGCCGCAGGAGATCGCCCACCGTGTAGACACCGAGGCGCTTGAAGGCCTCCGCCCGCTTGACGCCGATGCCGTGGAGGGTTCCGATCTCGCTGTGGAACAGCTTCCGATAGGCTTCTTCATGAAAATTTTGCATATTTTCCCTCAAATTCCGCCTTTTCTCTTGCAATAATCACGAGGACAGCGTATAATAATAAGGTAAGACCGATTTGGAAAGGATATTGCGCTATGGAATGTTTAAAAAATAAGCTCGCCCGCGTTTGCGAGGTGCTTGGCGGTTTAAAGAATCTTCAGGTTACGGTAAAGGGCAACGCCGAGGTCTCGCTTCACACCAAGGCAACCCCTGACACGCCCAAGGCAAGAGCCGAGATTATTGAGGACGGTGCAACCATCGATTTGACCGATATTGTGTTGGTTGGCGTTGCGCTTGCCGCCGTTGGCTCGGTGGTTTCGCTGATTTGCGATATTTTTGAATAAGGATTTTGATTTTTCAGAAAAAACAGGATTTCCGAAGGGGGATTCTGTTTTTTTGTTTTTATTTTATGAGGGTTTCGTTTCTGCGTTGAGGGTTTGCTTCCTTCTAAGTATTAGGTAAAAAGTAAGAATTAGAATGATTTTTCTTTTCAACTTTCTTGGACGCCCAAGAAAGTTGAGCAAAGAAGGGCGCTAAAACCTTTTTTCCCGGAAA
>JAGBZZ010000132.1 GCA_017652965.1 Clostridia bacterium
CCTCACAAGGAAGTTGTCGTGAGAGCCGGCAAAGCGGATAAATTCATATCCGATCCCCACCACGATGGGAAGAAGCAGTACGCGAAAAAGAGTGTAAAGTATTGTTGGCAGGCCGGGGAATGCGGCGTTGATCACGAAGCCAAGCAGAACGCCGAGCAGGATCATCACGAACATAAAGGAGGTGCCGCAGCGGGGGTGGAAGCGGCTGTACCTTCTCGCCGCCGCGGGCGTCAGCTCATCCCCCGCCTCGTAGCAGGCGATGCTCTTATGCTCCGCCCCATGATACTCAAAGGTGCGGCGGATGTCCTTCATCAGCGAAACGAGCAGGAGATATAGGATAAAAATGAGAATTTTAAGCCCGCCCTCAATGGCGCTCTTCCAATGCCCGAAGGACACGCCGGCAAGCGACTCCAGCCACCCGGCCACAAGGCGCGGCAGGGCGAGAAAGAGGCCGATGGCCAGCAGAACGCCAAGGATGGCGGCCACCACCATCAGGACGTCGAAGAAGCGGACACCAAGCTTTTTCTTGAACGCCTTTTCAAAGCGGGTCTCCTCCTCGGCCGCCCCCATCACGTCGGCCGAGGCCGAAAGGCAGGCATAGCTGAGGATGAGCGACTCGACGAAGGCGACGACGCCGCGGATGATCGGCAGGTCGAGAAGCTTATGCTTTCGTCTCACCGAGGTAAAGTGCCGCTCACGCACGACGAGCGACCCGTCCTCACGGCGGCAGGTCACGGCGGCAAGGTCGCCGGCGCGCATCATCACGCCCTCGAGGACGGCAGCACCGCCCACCTTGCCGAGGCGGGGATTTTTGGGGGTTTCCTTTTTCACGGTTAAGCTCCTTTTGGCAATACGGTTAAGAACGGTAAAGTCAATTTTATCATAGTAGTATATCACAGAAAGCAAAAAAAGAAAAGAGATTTTTGAAAAAAATTTCATTTTTTTGAAAAAACGCAGGAGCAAGCGGGTGTTTTGCCCTCTTGCCCCTGCATTTTTACCAAATCAACGGGGATATTTCCCCTCGTCGGTCATTCTGGCGATGGCGGCGCGGACACCCTCGGCATCCTCGCGGTAGGTCACACCGTACCAGCGCTCGGACGTTTCGAGGACGCGGTAGCGCGCCCCGCGCTCCCGGATCTCGCGGTCCACCACCGCGGGGAGATAAAATTCGCTTTTCAGGGGGTCCGGCATCGTCGCAAGAAAGGTACGGAAATCCGATTCCAGCGCCGAGAAGATCTCGGTACCGAAGCCCCAGAGGTTCATCGAAACGATGGTGTCCAGCGGAATGCCGCTGTTCTTATCGAGGGCAGTATGCTCCACGACCCCCTGGAGATACCCGTCGCGCACGGTGCAGACGCCGCGGCTGACGGTACCGCTCTCGGTCAGGGTATTGCCGAGGGCAAAGCCCACCATCGAGGAGGGCTCACCCGAGATCAGCTGGCTATGCATCAGGCGGTAGGACTCGGCGCCGTAGTAGTCATCGGCATTAATGACGGCAAAGGGGGTCGTGACGGCCTCCCGCGCCGACAGGACGGCGTGCCCGGTGCCCCAGGGCTTCACGCGCCCCTCGGGGAGAGAGATGCCCTCCGGGAGCGCATCGGGCGACTGAAACACGTACGAAACGTCGATCATCTGCTCGATGCGGCGGCCCGCCATCTCGCGAAAGTCCTTTTCGTTTTCCTTCTTGATGATGAGGACGACCTTGTCAAAGCCGGCGGCCTTGGCATCATACACCGAATAATCGATGATCACCTGCCCGGAAGGACCGAGAGGGGCCATCTGCTTCAGCCCACCGAAGCGGCTGCCCATGCCGGCAGCCATAATAAGAAGCGTGGTTGCGGTATGCATCGCGAGTTCCTCCATAGTCTTTTTTTCCAGTATATCACAAAGCGTTCCCCTTTGCAAGAGGCACGGCAATGTCAAAAATCCGGGGCGCAGTTTGTTCAGTTTGTAGAAGAATAGAAATTGAGGTGAAATCCCTTGACAGAATACGACTTCTTTGATATAATTGTTGTACCTTGGGGGTATTATGCCCTTTTGGCACCTTGTTTCATAACGGGCATCGCCCGCAGTTTTATTTGAAAGGAAGCAGCACATGAAAAAAACCGTACGTATTCTTGCCCTTCTTCTGGCGCTGATTCTGTCGCTCGGCATCCTCACCGCCTGTGGCGGCGAAGATGACCCCGATGACACGACGAAGAAGCCCTCCGGAACGACAAGCCCTACGACCGCCACTGGCTGGTGGAGCGACGTGGACTTCTCGGACGTCAACCTCCGCATCGCCTACAACGAGGTCAACGCTGAGCGGCTGGAGGCGGCCGGCGTCGAAAACGCCATCTATTACATGAAGGGGCCGGACGATTATGCCTCGGCCAACCGTGGTGACTACCTCGCCGCCTGGCAGCGGCACGAGCTGGTGTGTGAGCGCCTCGGCCTCACCCTCGATGAGAATTTCTCCTACGTGAAGACCGGGTTCCCGGCGAAGGACGTGGAAAACATCCTCCCCATTATCGAGTCGTACGCCACCGTCGGCGGCGGGAACGCACCGAACATCGTGATCCACCTGAACTACGGTATAGTGCGCGCCGGCATCATGGGTTACCTCTATAACGCCTACACGACCGAGGACCTTGACGGCAATCCGGTTGACAACTACTTCGACTTCACCCACAAGAACTGGAACCTTGAGATGATGGAGGAGAACACCGTCGATACCGACAAGATCTACATGCTGATAGGTGACTACTTCATCGACAATCTCCGCTTTGCGATGGCTACCCTCGTCAACTCCAAGATTGCCGACGAGGTGCTTACCTTCGAGGGCGGTCTCGGTTACATCTATAACCTTGTGTATGCCGGGCAGTGGACCTACGACACGATGATGGAGTGCGCGGCGGCGGCCGGCGAAAAGAACGTGGGCGGTCAGAGCGTGATGGGCGCCATCAGCAACCAGTGGCTCATCCGTAACTACCTCGCCTGCACCGATCTCGACGTCTTTGAGCGTGATGCCAGCGGTGACCCGAAGTACGTGACCGATATCACCGAGATCCACGACTGGCTTGACAAGCTTA
>JAGBZZ010000133.1 GCA_017652965.1 Clostridia bacterium
CAGCTTTCTCTCCCGCCGCGAGATGTCGCCCTACGGCAATACCGACTGCGATATCCACTATCCCGCCGGGGACGCCTTCATCGTGTACCCCGATACCCCGGGTGGCGGATGCCGTACGTCGATCCGTCTTGTGGCTACCCGTGAGATGTTCAGACTGTCAAGAATTCTTTACCTTCTTGAGGAAAAGCTCGGCAGAGAGGCCGTGCTTGCCATTCTTGAGGAGGAGGGGATCGTGGACTTCGGTACCTACCCGCGCGAGAACGGCTGGATGGAGGGCTTCCTCTACCGCCTTTGCGAGCGGCTGGCTTAAAGCGGTGGCGTGAAAAGAATTTCGATTCTCATTCTCGGTGCCGGTAGTCGCGGTATGGCCTACTCGCGCTATGTCAAAGAGCTTGCCGATCGGTACGATGGGATCGCCGCGGCACCCATCGAGGTTTCCTGTGACAATCATATGATCGTATTTGCCGCCGAGGAGGCGCGCCTGACGGGCAGCGTCGTTTCGGTGAAGGATTTTGCCGCTCGCTACGGCATCAACTATGGAGGATAATATGGCAATGAAAGTAACCGCGGTCTCCTCGACCGCCAAGATCTACGTGTCGGGCGAACCGCGCCCCCTGACCACCCCCGTCATCCTCTTTTCGGGTGACGTCTGCCACCTGCAGCTTGCGATTGCGGGTGATGTGAGAACCGAGGAGGGGGTGCTTCGCTTTTCGGGCGGTGCTGCCGCCCGCGCCATTAAGGTGAACAGAGTCGGCTTTGTGCCCGGGATCTATGACAGACTGGGCGCCGACGATTACTATGAGCTTCGGGACGATCACATCTATCCCGACGTGCTTGAGACGGTGGATATCCACCACCTCAATACGACCCCCGGCTACAACCTGCCGCTCTTCCTCACTATCCGCGACAGTGAGAAGATCCCGGTCGGTGACAATACCGTGACGGTGACCTACCTTGCCGAAAACGGTATCCGCGCCAAGACCAGCTTCGTCATCCGCAAGCTGGCCGCCCGCCTTCCCGAGCAGAAGAGCATGTATACCTCCTGGATGCACTATGACGGCATCTTCGTGCATCACAACGTCCGCCCCTTCTCGCGTGATTTCTATAAGGTGTTCGGCTCCTACCTTGATGCCGCCGTGTACAGTGGCCAGACCATGCTTCTGACCCCGATCTTCACGCCCGCCTTTGATACCCGCGTGGGCGGTGAGCGTCTGACGGCACAGCTTCTCGACATCCGCGAGGATGCCGAGGGGAACTTCAGCTTTGACTTTGCAAAGCTGCGCGAGTTTGTGCGCTTTGCGCTTGCCCACGGCATCCGCCAGCTGGAGATGCCCCCGCTCTTTACCCAGTGGGGTGCCAAGCACGCACCGAAGATCATGGTCAAGGGGCCGAACGGGCGCCTCCGCCGCCGCTTTGGCTGGGACACCGATGCGCTCTCGGAGGATTATCGCCGCTTCCTGACCACCCTTCTGCCTCAGCTGGTGGCCGAGCTGCGCGACATGGGGATGGAGGAGAACACCTACTTCCACGTGTCGGACGAGCCGAACGTCGCGCACGTTGAGCATTACCGTGCCTGCAAGGGGCTGGTCATGCCTCTGCTTGGCGACAAATGCCGCACGCTGGATGCCTGCGGGGATATCGAGTTTGCGGGTAAGACCCCGCGCGAGTACGTCGTGCCGGTTATTTACCGTCTCCGCCCCTTCATCGAGGCGGGTGTCCGTCCGCTTTGCACCTACTATTGCTGCAATCCGCGCGGCGACCATTATCCGAACCGCCTCCTCTCGATGCCTCTCTCCCGTACGGTGGTCATCGGTACCGTCTTCTGGCGCCACGATATCGCGCTGTTTTTGCACTGGGGCTTCAACTTTTACAATTCTATCCAGTCCCGCCGCCCGATCTCACCCTTTAATATGACCGACGGCGACTGGCACTTCCCGGCGGGTGACCCCTTCATCGTCTATCCCGACTATGCCGGCCGCGGCGCGCTTCTCTCGCTCCGCCTGATCGCGACCCGCGAGTCCTTCCGCCTCGCCCGCATTCTCTATCTCCTTGAGGAGAAGATCGGCCGCGATGCCGTGATGGAGATCCTGACCGCCGAGGGTGTGCGTGACCTGAACGTCTACCCGACCGAGCCCGCCTGGATGGATGAGTTCATTGTCCGCCTTGCCGACCGCTTGGCCTAATGAAAACAGCCCCGCACTCCCCGCCCCGGCAGGGAGTGCGGGGCTCTTGCTTTCCTAAAATCCCAAGCCCCCTAATGAAATCCTGCGGGTTTTCGAAAAGCACTTGCATTTTTCCCCGCCCGATGCTACAATGAAGGTATCAACCGAAAGGAGAATTGCGTATGCTGAAAGCCGGCTTTTCGAGGGTCGATATCACCCCTCCGCTTGGGATCGACCTCGCAGGATATTTTGGGAGGCGGACTGCCCGTGGGGTGCTGGACCCCCTGTATGCCGTGGCGGTTGCCATCTCCTCGGGGGAGGAGACGGTGATCCTTGTCAGTATGGACTGTCTCGGCATCAGCACCCCCTATGCCACAAAATTCCGCGAGGCGATCGCGGCCCGCACCGAGGTCCCCTTCGACCATATCCTGGTGGCGGCGCTTCACCAGCACACCTCGTACGTTCTGCACGAGGGGCGTAAGATCAGCGTTTCGGACCAGGCCTATCTCGACGTCCTCTATCGCCGCGTGGCCGACGCCGCCGTGATGGCCATGGCAGACCGCCAAAAGGCAACCCTCGGCTTTGGTGCGCGCCTGCTTGACACCCCCCTTGCTTTTGTGCGCCGTTATTTCGGGGAGGACGGCAACGTGTACACCAACCCGCCTGCCACCCAAAGGGTGGTGGCGCATTGCGATGAGGCCGATAACACGGTGCGCGTTTTGCGCTTTGCCCGTGACGATGCCCCCGATATCGCCATTCTGAATTTCTCGACCCATCCCGACGTCATCGGTGGGGAGCTGTACTCGGCAGACTGGCCGGGGCTCACCCGCACCTATTTTGAGGAGACCGTCGGGGATGTGCGTGCCATCCTCTTTACGGGCACGCAGGGGGATAGCAACCACATCAACTTCCTCGCCCCGCCCGATAAGCGCTTTCCCGCCGGTTTGCGGTACGAGCATGCCAAGTATATGGCACGCACCCTGACGGCGGCGGCAAGTGCCGCCTTTGCCGCGCCCACCCCCTCGGCAAGCGATGCCGTGGCGGCCGCCACCTGCACGGTCCGCACCCTTGCAAACCTTGCGGGGATCGAGGAGTATGAAAAGTGCCGCGCCTTTATGGACGACTATAACGCCGGTAAGCTGGGAAAGCCGCATATTACCGAGCTTGCCTATGCCTCCCGCATCCTCGGCCTTGCCAACGCCCCCGCGATCCGCACGGTGGAGCTTAGCGCCATCCGCATCGGGGATGCCCTGCTGGCCGGCTTCGGCGGGGAGGCCTTTACCGCCTATAGCCGTGCCGTCTCTGCCCTTGCGCCCGACCGCTTTGTGATGACCGCCGTCTGCGCCAACGGATACGCCGGCTACCTGCCGACGGCCAAAGCCTTCTCGGAGGGAGGCTACGAGGCAAACTCCTCCCCCTTTACCCCCACCCTGGAGGAGGAGATCCTCTCGGGTTTTCGCGATATGCTGAAATAATCAAATTACGAAGATGCAGAAAAGGGATACACTGCAAAACAGTATATCCCTTTTCTTTTATTCGATTATCCCCTGCGGGAGCCAATGCTTTGGCGAGCCGCGCACGGAGTGCGCGCTTAAGGGGCGGCAGAGTAGGGGAGAAATCGTCGTTCTTCGCTCCGTAAGGCGTACAAGGGTACGTCTAGGAGCGAAAACGGCGATAGAATAAAGAATACAATAAAATGGAAGAAAAACGAAGTTTTTCAACCCTAGATTCAAACGAATTACGAAGATGCAGAAAAGGGATTCTATGCGAAAACACATAAAATCCCTTTTCTTTATTCGATTGTCCCCTGCTATGCCGTCCCTTAGTGAACGATGCAGCGCTCGGTATCCTTATCGAAGATGTGGATACGGCTGGCATCGAAGGCGATCTGGATGTTGTCGCCGGCGCGGGAGGTGGAGCGGGAGGAAACACGGGCAATGATGTTCTTGCCGTTGGTGGCATCCTCCTGACCGTCAAAGCTGAGGTACA
>JAGBZZ010000134.1 GCA_017652965.1 Clostridia bacterium
GGATCCCTGCCATGTCCTTTGCGGGATACTCCTTGTCGATCGGCACGACCACCGCCCCGATCGAGGTGATGGCGTAATAGGCATAGATCCACTCACGGCTGTTCTCGCCGATAAGGGCGATCTTTTTGCCGCGCAGACCACGGGCAATAAGGGCGGTGCCAAGGGCGGCTACCTCATCCCGCACCGTGCGGAAGGAAAGGCGCACAGCCTCGGCATCCTGCGGGGCACGGCGATAGGAGATGGCAATGCGGTCACCGAATCTCTCGGCCGTTTTATCCAGCATGTGACGGATGTTCTCATAGCAAACAGTGGGGTAAAGCGCGTAGTCGGAGGTTTTGTTCTTGTAGTTCATATGTGTTCTCCTTACGTGGAATCAAGGTAGGGGGCCCTTTTGTGTCGTGGCGGCACGGGGCGGGATCACTGTCAGTATAGCATAAGCAGATGGAGAAATCCACCTACTTTGTCTTTTACCTTTGTAGAAGAAGCGGGTCCCCTCTCTCCCCTCGGTAGGCGGGCGCTCTACCCGCCGTAGAGATAGGCATAACGAAAACAAAACTTTGCAAAAATGGAGCAACGTGGCATGGGTTTGCGCGCATCCTGCACCTTTAGGGGCGAAAAAAGAAAAAGCAGGACGGCCGCCGCACGGCGGCCATCCTGCCAAAAAAGGGCTAAAATTCTTACTCCGCGTTCTGCAAGGCCATGGCAAGCACACGCTGGACGGCGGCCGCCTCGGCAAAATCCGGGCTGGCGGGGCGCCCCTCATGGACGGCGGAGAGGAAGCTGTACATGCTATGCAGATGGCCGCGCAGCCAGCCGATCGGCGCTTTCGGAGAGGGGAAGATGCCGCCGGGGGCGGGGTAGCGCCCGCAGCACTCCAGCTTCTGATATCCCCGCTCGCCGCCAAGCGGCCCCTCGGGGCGGGTGGCGTCAAAGTACCAAAGCCAGTTCGGCTCCATCAGCGAAAAGCGGATAGCGCCGCGCTCGCCGTGGACGGTCAGGTTAAGCTCGTCGTTCGTGCCGACGTGCAGCTTGCTGACGGCCACCGTGCCGCACGCGCCCCCCGCCGTCCGTGCCAGGAGGTAGAAGGCCTCGTCGGCGTTGGTCTGCCAGGGCTTGCCGTCGGTCCCCAGACGCTCGGGGAAGCCGATCTGCGACATGGCCTTTACGCTTTCGATCTCACCGCACAGATGCGTGACAAGATCGACAGCGTGTGAGCCGAGGTCGAAAAGCGTCCCCGCGCCGCACACGCGGCTATCCTGCTTCCAGCCTGCGGGGCGGTTCGGGTCGGTGGCGCTGGCATGCAGATATTCACAGTGGAAGGAGAGAATGCGGCCAAGCCGCCCCTCACGGCAAAGCTCGTGGGCGCGCAGGATGGCGGGCAGAAAGCGGTTGTTGAAGACCACCTGTGCCGTGATGCCGCGTGCGGCGGCGGCAGCCGCGACCTCGTCCGCCTCGGCGGCGGTGGTGCAAAGCGGCTTTTCGCAGTAGATGTGCTTGCCGGCCGCGATAGCCGCAAGAAGCGTCTTGTAATGATACACGTTCGGGGTGCAGATATCGATGACGTCGATCTCGGGATCGGCGATCAGCTCCTCCTCGGTCATGGGGCGTGCCCCCAAAAAGGCGGCCGCGGCCTCGGTGGTTTCGGGGCGGGAGGCCGCCACCCCCGCGATGCTTGCATGGAAGGGCAGATCCTTATAAAAGTACTTCAGGTTATCAAGGCACCAGGCATGGGTCTTGCCCATAAAGCCAAAGCCCAAAAGGCCGATCTTCATTCTACGTCCTCCTCGGATCCTGTTTTCTTCCATTATAACGCCTTCCCGCCCGTCTGTCAAGTGGGGGAGCGGCGGGGGGGATATACGGGCTACATACACAAAAAAGCCTTTATAGCGCCGTCTGCTCCCTTTGTGGGATGGGGCGCGGCTTTTGGGCGATACTAAGGAAAAGAAAGGGGAGTGCGGGATATGAAGGGCGGGCTTTGGCAAGAGGCGGGCAGGGTGCTTTTGATCCTGCTTTCGGCACTGCTGGTGGCGGCGGGGCTGCACATCTTTGTCTTTCGCGCCGCGTTTGCCCCCTCCGGGGTGGATGGCCTGGCCACGATGCTGCAGTACCTGAGCGAGAAGCATCTTGGCGTGCGGATCAATGCAGGGGTCTTTACTCTCGGCCTCAATCTGCCCTTGCTTTTGGCGGCGGGCCTTCTTCTGCATAGGCGCTACGTCCTGTACACGCTTTTGTATATCGGGGGAATGTCGGTTGCCCTTTTGCTATACGACCTTATGGGGCTATACCAGTATGACTGCCTCGCCAAAGAGAGCAACGAAGCACTGATCGCGGCGATCTTCGGTGGGGCGGCCCAGGGGCTGACGGCGATCCCCCTTCGCCTTGGCGGCTCGTCCGGCGGGGTGGACATTGTGGGCGGGCTACTGGCCATCCGCTATCCGCATGCCGATCTTGAGCGTCTGATCGCCTACGTCAGCTATCTTGTGGTGGGGCTCTCGCTATTTGTATACGGGGATCTCGGTGCCGTGTGTCTTTCGGTCGTTTCGGTCTTTACCTGTGAGCGGGTCAGTGCGTTTTTTCTGCGGCCGATGCGCACCGTACTGCGCGTAGAGATCCTCGCCGCCCCCGCCGCCCTCCCCGCTCTGGCCGCCTCCCTTTCCGCCCTCCCCGCCCTGGCCATCCAAGAGATCCCTACCCCCGATAATGCCACCCTCCTCTGCTACCTCCCCCATCAAAAAAAGGGCGCGCTTTTGGATCTTCTGAAAAAAGAAGAAATGGAAGGAGTGGTGGTGGTTGTTTCTTACACCACCGTCACGCTCTCGCGGGCATAAATCGCGCGATACTTCGTTGCTCCTCGTCTGTGACCTCGACGTACATTCAGTACGCCTTCGTCCCCAACCTGCGGTGCGCCTCGTCTTGCATCCGTTTCCCCTCCGCGAGTAAGTCACGGCATAATTTCCGTCATCGCA
>JAGBZZ010000135.1 GCA_017652965.1 Clostridia bacterium
GTCAAGGATCTGGGAAACGGCCGCCGAGCGCTCGACCCGTACCGAGCTGTACGGCGAGCCTGTGGACTTTACGGGTGACCCTGCCGAAACCACCCGTCTACTCCTTGAAGCGGGGATCGACCTCTATGCCGTCCTTGTCGACGAATGCCACCGCGAGGGTATCCGCCCCTGGCTCTCCTTCCGCATGAATGACGTGCACAACAACCGCCGCGTCTCCAAAAACGGCGGCACGGTGCAGTCTGACTACACCCACTTTGCCAGAGAGGAGGGGCGCGCCCGCACGGGCTACCGCGAGTTTGTCGGCTATTACGACGATGCCCTCAACTACCTTTTGCCCGAGGTGCGCCGCCACTATCTCGACTACATCCGCGAGCAGATCCTGCGTTATCCCGCCGCAGGCATTGAGCTTGACTTCTCGCGTGAGTTTCTCTGCTTCCCTCCCGGGCTTGAGGAGGCGGGGCGCCCGCTTATGCGCGAATTTTTCCGCGAGGTGCGCGCCATCGCCGAGGAGGCGGCGGCAAAGCACGGCCACCGCGTAGAGGTCATGGCGCGCGCCATGAGCCGCCCGCTGGACGACCTGCGCTCGGGTCTTGATATCGCGGGGGCGGCCGCCGAGGGGCTTTTGGACGTCGTTGTCCCCACCGCCCACTTCGGCACGACAGACGACGGCTGCCCGGTTGAGCTTTGGCGGCGGCTTTTGCCCCCCACCTGCCGCCTTGCCGTCGGCATCGAGGCCGACATCCTGCCGCATCCGCGCACGCCGAAAAAGCCCCGTCCCTCCGAAATGCTGTGGGGGCTTGCCCACACCTTCCTTTCCGAGGGGGCGGACGACGTCTACCTCTTTAACGAGCTGTACCTCCACCGCCTTGGCGAGGATCTGACCGACCACCTCTCCCCCCTTGCCGACAGGACACGCCTGCGCGCCGCCCGCCGCCGTATGCCGGTAAGCTACGCCAATATCGTCGCCCCCGGCGAGCCCCAGCCCCACCGCCTGCCAATGCGCGTGAAGGCCTATCACTGGGGTGGCTCGGAATATGCCGACCTGCGCTTTTACGTGGGCGACAACGAGGGCGACCCCCTCTACCTGCTCTTTGCCATCGATGAGGAGGCCGACCTCCTTTCGCTGTACGTCAACACGCTCCGCCCGACCTACCTCGGCAAATGCCGCCTGCCCGAATACAGCGAAGGCGATCTTCTCGTCTACCGTGTGCCGCCCATGGCGGGAAATACCCGTACCTTAGAGATCCGCGCCCTGCGAGAGGACGGCGACCCCACCGTCACCTACGCCGAAATGCGCACCTATCCGCCCGAGCTGATCTAAAGAAAGAGGCCAATAAGGAGGAAGAAGCCGTGAAGATCCGTATTCTGGAAGAACCCCGTATCATCTGTCAAAATCCCGCAAGCCCCCACTGCTACTTCGGTTGGCCGACCGTTGGGCGGCTCCCGGATGGAAGCCTCCTTACCGTGGCAAGCGGCCTGCGCGTAGCGCACGTCTGCCCCTTCGGTAAGGTGGTCGGCATCCGCAGCCGCGACGAGGGCCGCACCTGGAGCAACCCCGAGGTGCTGATCGACACCCCGCTTGACGACCGCGATGCGGGGCTTCTGCCGCTGGCAAACGGCCGGGTGATCCTGACAAGCTTTACGAATACCCCCGATTTTCAGCGCGGCTATGCCGACCGCACCAAGCTCCCGTACGTCAACGCCTATCTCGACCTTGTCGAGGCCGCGGGCGGCTGGGAGCAGTACCACGGCGCAACACTTGCCGTAAGCCGTGACGGCGGTCACCACTTCTCGCTCCCCCACGTGGTGCCGCTTTCCTCGCCGCACGGCCCCTGCCAGCTTGCAGACGGCACGGTCCTGTACGTTGGAAGCGTCAATTCCGAGGCCGAGGCCGGGCGGAGCTGCATCGAATGCCACACGGTGGATGAGGAGGGCAGGCTCACCTTCCGCTCCCGCATTGAAAACGGGGACGAGGAGGGCCTGCGCTACAACGAGCCGCACGCCCGTGCCCTGCGGGACGGCCGCATCCTGGTGCATATCCGCGCCGAGAACTATCGGGCGGGGATCTTCACCCTCTTTGAGAGCGTGTCGGAGGACGGTGGCTATACCTTCACAAAGCCCCGCCGCCTCCTTTCGGATGCCGGCGGCGCGCCCGCCCACATCCTTGAGCTTTCGGACGGGACGGTCCTGTCGGTATACGGACACAGAGCCGCCCCCTACGGCATCCGCGCGATGGTCAGCCGTGACGGCGGCAGGAGCTATGAGATCGACCTCGTCCTCACCGACGCCGAGCCCTCCGCCGACCTTGGCTATCCCTCCTCGGTCGAGCTTGCGGACGGCGCGATCCTCACGGTCTATTACGCTAAGCTCCCAACCGGGAACGGCTCTGCCCTCAAGCAGATCGTCTATCGGATCGAGGAGGAAGGGGCGGCAGGATATCTCTGCAAAATTGCGATATATCCCACACGATATATCGCGATTGCGGTTAAAATAAAGAAAATGAGGTAAGGAGGGGGATGTATGGACACGAAAACAGCAGTAGCCAAGCGGATCCTCGCTTTATGCTGTGAGCGCGGCATTGCCATCAATACGCTTGCCAATCTGTCCGGTGTTTCACCCTCTACAGTCTATAGTATGCTGAACGAAAAGAGCCAAAACCCCGGCGTTGTATCATTGAAGAAGCTTTGCGACGGTCTTGAGATCACACTCCGCGAGTTCTTTGACGATCCCCTCTTTGACGAGATCGAGCAGGAGATCAAATAAGGGATAGCCCCGCAGAACAGTAAAAAAGGAAGCTTGGCTTTGTCAAGCTTCCTTTACTTTTTTGCTTTACGGCGCAGGCTTTGGCTTTGGGAGATCATAAAGGGAAAAGAGAGCGCCGCCCGCGAGGGGCTGATCGACATTGTCATCCCCACCGCCCACTTCGGCACGACAGACGACGGCTGCCCGGTTGAGCTTTGGCGGCGGCTTTTGCCCCCCACCTGCCGCCTTGCCGTCGGGATCGAGACCAATATCCTGCCGCATCCGCGCACGCCGAAATGCGGAACTACCCGCCCGAGCTTGTGTAACGCAAAAGCCGGGCAAGCAAAAAACACCCCGAGGGGTGTTTTTTACTTTGATGATATATACTTCCTTGCGAACTCCTTCGGCGAGATCCCCATATATTCCTTAAACTGGCGGCTGAAGAAATAGGCATCCGGGAAGTGCGAAAGGGCGGCCACCTGCCCGACCGAATAGCGCCCAAGCTGCAAAAGCTCGCAGGCGTAGTCGATCTTCAAACGGATGATGTACCGCTTCGGTGACATCCCGTACTTTTCCTTAAAGAGGCGACGAAAGTAGGATTCGCCCATTCCGCAGGTGGCGGCGAGGTCTGCGACCGACAGCGTCTCCTTAAGAAAGTGGCTATGGATCGCATCCAGTGCGGGCCTTATGCGCAGGGAGTGCTGCTTTGGCACAAGACTATCGCGTGAAAGCTCGGCAAGGATCCGATAAAGGAGCGACATCGCCTCGTGATAATAGCCGCGCCCCTTGCCCGCCCATACGGTGAAGAGGCGCTTGAAGAGCGCCCCGATCTTCTCCGGTTGGGCGACATCAGTCACAAAGGCGACAGGAGAGAGTGGTACTTGTGATTCAAAGAAAACGTCGATACACTCACCGTGCTCATGCCGCAGGACCTCATAGCGCTTACTTTTGCCTTTAGGTAAAAAGCGAACGGTATTCGCCTGCTCCTCCAGCACCAAGTCATCAAACAAAATGGTATTTTGACCCGAAAAGTGAAAAATCAACTCATGGCTCGGGAGAGTACTACGAAAGGCGGTGCGATCGTCTCGATATTCCTCTTTACCCACAAGGATGACCTGCTTTATCTCTGTAATTACGATAGAGTTTTCCATGCGATCACCTCCCCCTTCAGTATAGCAGGTGGCGGGAGTGATGTCAACTGCAATAGTATTTTTTGTACCGAAAAGTACAAAAAGCGAAGGTTTATGCATTTACCGATATGCGCCCATCGTGTTATACTGAAAAAAAACATACCGAGGAGAAGCACTATGACAGAAAGGATCCGTGAGCTTGCAAGGCTGACAATGGCGGGGCAGATGTATGCCAAGCCCCGAAAAACCGAATTTGACCCCGAGGATGCCGCCCTCCCGCGGCAGGAGCGCGAATCCCGACGGCTTTGCCAATATATCCGGAACCAGGAGCCGATGCTCACCGAGTACTCGGCCTTCACGGGCTACTTCAATTTTGACGGCAGCGTGGTGGGGGATGCCTTCCGCCGTGGCGGCCACAAGGCCTTTGAGGAGTTGCGCCGCCTCTTTCATCTGAAGACGGTGGACGGCTTTTCTACCTTTGAGTGGCAGCACGCCACGGCCGATTATGCCAAGGTCCTAACCAAAGGGATCTATGGGCTAATTGAAGAGATCGATGCCTCTCTTGCCCGCCATACGGATACCGAGGAGGTACGGTTTCTCGAAGCCCTTCGCCGTGTGGCAGAGGCCATGATCGCCTGGGCGGACAAATGCGCCGACCGCACGGCGACCTTTGCCGAGGGGGTAAAGGAGGGCGCGTATAAAGAAAACCTCCTTCGCCTTTCGGCGGCACTGCGGCGCGTCCCTGCGCACGCCCCCGAGACCTTCTATGAAGCGGTGCTGACGATCTACGTCTGCTTCTCGGCCGACCCCGACAGTGTCGGCACGCTTGACCGCTACCTCGCCCCCTTCTATGAGCGCGACCTCGGGGAGGGACGGCTGACGCGTAAGGAGGCCGCCGAATACCTCCAGGAGCTTTTCCTGATGCTGCAGGCCGCCACCAGCCCCTCCTCGCCAAACTTCACCCGCACGGCCGAGTCACACTTCTGTGTTGGGGGGTATCTCCCAAACGGTGAGGATGCCTTTTCCGAGCTTTCCGCCCTCATCGTCGAAAGCCTGATCGAGCTTCCCTCCTATATTCCGCAGGTGTCGCTTCGTTGGACGGGGAAGACCCCGCGCGAGGTCTTCCGCTTTATGCTGGACTGCGAGCGGCGCGACCCCCGCAAGCGGATCGCCTTTCAGAACGACGAAAAACGGGTGAAGTGCTATACCGAGATCTGCCATATCCCCTTTGAAAAGGCGGTTTCCTATACGACGGTGGGCTGCAACGAGCCTGCCTTTCTCGGGGCGATCACGGGGAGCAACTCAAAGGTCAACTTCCTGCGCCCGATGGAGACCGTGATGCACGAGCATCGCGAAAAGGTCGAGGCGGCCGAAAGCTATGACGAGTTTTTCACCCTCTTCTGCTATGAGCTGCGTGCCGCCCTGGACACGGCGTTTGCCTATGACAACTTCTATAATGCGCGGCGCGCCGAGGACATCAACTATATTTCCAGCCTCTTTTTCAATGACTGCATCGAAAACGCCCGCTCCCTGACCCGGGGCGGCGGCAACACCGTCATTGCCTCGCCAATGTGCATCGGCATCACAAACGTCATCGATTCCTTGGCGGTGGTCAAGCAGTTCGTCTTTGACGAGCGCGCCTTTACCATGCGCGAGCTTCTTGACGCGCTGGCGGCCGACTGGGTCGGCTATGAGGATATGCGGACGCTGATCTTAAAGCGCGGTCACTTCTTCGGGAATGATGACGATACCTCAAACGGCGTGGCCCGTGCCCTCTACCGCGAGCTGTATGAATTTTTAAAGGAGCGCACGAACCTTTTTGGCTATCACTTCCTCGTGGGGGATCTCATCGGCTATCATCCCCACCACAAGTGGTTCGGAGAGGGGACACTGGCCACCCCCGACGGCCGCCGCAAGGGGGACGCGCTGAAGTTTGGCCTCGGGCAAAGCGAGGGACGCGACCGCGAGGGGCTTTCGGCACTTCTCCATGCCATTGCCACGGCCGATCCCACGGGGATCGGCTGCGGCTCGACCGTCACCAATCTTCTCCTCGATGAGAAGCTTATGCGGGACGAGGAGAATTTCGAGAAGACGGTCGACCTGCTTCTCACCTATTTCAAGAGCGGCGGTGTGCATTTCCAGCTGAATTACGTATCCCGCGAGGATCTTCTGGCCGCCCGTGCCACACCAGAGGATCACAAGAGCCTGCGTGTGCGCGTTTCGGGCTTTTCAGAATGCTTCGTCAAGCTACCCGAGCCCATCCAGGACGACGTGATCGCGCGGACGGTCAAGCGCTGAGTGAGGCTTACTATGCGCAAGGCTACGATCTTCGATATGGTGCGGGGCTCCTATGTGGACGGCCCCGGCATCCGCACCACCGTCTTTTTCAAGGGGTGCAACCTCGCCTGTGCGTGGTGCCATAACCCCGAAAGCCAAAGGATAGCACCCGAACTGATGCTTTATAAGGACAAGTGCCGGGGGTGCGGCAAATGCCGCGAAAAGTGCCCGCACACCCTGGCATCCTGCGATCTTTGCGGCAGGTGCGCCCTCTATTGTCCGCACGATGCCCGCGAGCTCTGCGGGCGGGAATACACGACAGACGAGGTGCTGCAAACGGTTCGCAAGGACAAATCCTTTTACGAGGCCTCGGGCGGCGGCGTGACCCTTTCGGGCGGGGAGTGTATGCTGCAGCTCGATTTCATCGAGGAGCTTCTGCAAAAATGCAAGGAGGACGGCATTCACACAGCGGTCGATACCGCAGGTTGCGTCCCTGCCGCCGCCTTTGACCGCATTCTCCCCTATACCGATCTTTTCCTCTTTGACGTGAAGTGCATAGACAGCGAAAAGCACAAAAGATACACGGGGGTCGGGAACGAGCAGATCCTTGCCAATCTCCGCCGTCTCCTGGCAATGGGGCGGCCGCTTTGGGTACGCATCCCGATCGTCCCGACGGTCAACGATACGGTCGGGGAGATGGAGGCGATCCGTGATCTTCTTGCCGTATGCGGCAAGCCGGAGCGGGTCGAGCCCCTGCCCTATCACGCGATGGGCGAGCACAAGTACGCGGCACTTGGCCGCGAAAGCACCCCCTTCTCACCCCCGACCGATGCGCAGATGGAGGAATTGCGCCGCGTGTTTTTGGCGTAGTGTCACCATAGGATACATCCCCGGCAAGAATCCCCCCGCCAAGCAAAAAACCACCCTGCGGGTGGTTTTTTGCTTGGCTCTTCACTTTCGAGGCTCTGGATTTACAATGTGATCCTCCCAATACCCCGGCAGGAGATAGCCGCAGGTATCGCAGACGTCGTCGCCGTCCCCGTCGTCGTGCGAGCTCGGCAAGTCGGACGAGGGGCAACCGCAGGTATACTGCAGAGCGTGGGTCTCATTTGTCACTACCCACTCACCTGTATGCTCGTGCATCGGCGGCATCGGCGCTAAGCACCGATCGCACAGACCGTCCCCGTCCCCGTCATCGTGGCGCTCAAAGGACGGCTCCTCCCTCTCGGTACAACCGCAGGTATAAAAGGCGCGATGCTCGCTCTCGGTGATATCGTATCGATAGGTATGCTCGTGCAGGGCAAGATTGCCCGCATGCACCGCCTGCAGGATCTCGGGGGAAAAGGCCAGGATCACCTCGCCCGTGGCCGGCTCGTCTGCCCGAAGGGTGACGGTGACCTCCCCGCTCCCCTCAAGGTATCCGGCGCTCCCGCCCACGGCCCGCCCACCGGCGGCGGCGAAGAGGGGCTGCATCTCCCTCCCCTCCTCCATCAGGGTGGCGGTGAGGGTCCCCTCGGTCAGGGACGCATAATAGTAGACCGCGCCCTCGCCCGTCAGTGTCCGCACAAGCGGCAGGCTGTAATCACCCGAAAAATCATAAAACGTCAGGATCACGTAGTTTTCCCCGCGTTGGCACTCCACCGTCCCACGGAAGGCTTGACAGGAGGTAAGGCAAAGAAGCAGCAGTACTGCCGCCACGGCCAAGGATATCCATCTTTTCACGGCAAAGCCCTCCCTCCTCTTGACTGTTTTCATTATAACACCCGCGCGGCGGCGTGTCAAGGGCGGCTTAGTCCTTGACCGTCAGAAGACGCCGCATCTGCGGTACGCGGAAAAGGATAAAGGCGCCAAGCACGGTAAAGACGGTTTCGGGGAGCATATAGACCCCGTTATAGCAAAGAGAATAGAGCCACGGGCGGCCTACCCACTCACGCCCAAAGGCAACAAACTCCTCAAGGTTAGCCCACAAAACCACCCCCGAGACGAAATGCGCAAGAAAGCGGAGGAGGCAAACCAGGGCCACCCCGAGAAGGACACCGCCCATGCCGCGGCGGCGGAAAAGGCCGGCAAACCCAAGGACGGTAAAGGCCAGGATGTAATCGAGAAAGAGCGAGGCCACCAGCATGCCGGGGGTCAGCCCCCAGGCAAACACGCCGCCCTGCAGGATCTGGAACCAGGAGTAGCAGAAGGCGGTCCCCAGCCCCCAGGCAAGCCCGTGGCGGATCGCCACAAGGCAGATGGGGAGCATGGAAAGCAGGGTGATCGAGCCGTCAAAGGGGAGTGTGAAGAGCTTCACGTAGCTGAGCGCGACGGCGGCCGCCAGCATCAGAGCGCACTCAACGAGTGCGAGGGTACGGGTTCGTTTCATAACGAGCCTCCTTATA
>JAGBZZ010000001.1 GCA_017652965.1 Clostridia bacterium
AAATAAACCGCCGCGCAAGCGGTAAGGATGGAAAGGCGAGGTAAGAGCTCACCGATCCTGCGGTGACGTGGGATGCCATGTAAACCCTATCCGAAGCAACGCCTTTGGGCGGCACACCTCGGTGTGCCTGCGGTTCCCCGCCAAAGTCCCGATGGCGGCAGGAGGAAACTCCGAGCCTTGCGGTAACGCAGGGCAAAGATAGATGGTCGCGACCCGGAAACGGGTACAGAACCCGGCTTACAAGCACAGTTGTAAGGAGGCCTTTTGGCCTCCTTTTTTCTTTCCGCAGATACAGTGCCGCAAGCGCCTCTGCCGCCGTTTTTTAACGCGTTTTATGCCGTTTTTTGTCGTATGTAAACAAAACGCTACAAGAACAAAGTGCAAAGAATTTGTGAACGGCAGGACATATTCGGGAAATGTCGACGGGGGTTGCGGCTATTCGCCTTTCTTTTTTTGCGGTGCTATGAACGCACAGTGAAAAATGCCTTGCTGGGGCTTTCTTTGTGAAATGTGACGAAATAGAACTTTTTTCTTTGTATCCCTTTACAAAAGAGGCCTTTTGTGCTATACTGTATGACAAATTAAAGAGAGGAAGATCTGATGATGGAAACAAATGAAACAACCGTGCTTGACCCCACCCCCTCGTTTTGGAACAGATTCCGTTCTTTTCTTGCCCGCAAGGACATTGTGTTTTCGGCAAAGCGCTACGGCATTGATGCCCTCGGCGCGATGGCGCTCGGCCTTTTCGGCTCTCTTCTGATTGCTACGATCTTTAATGCGATCGGTCTTATTCCTTTCCTGGCTTTTATGAAAACGATCGGCGGCTACGGTGCCCAGGCCGCGGGATGCGCGATGGCCGTGGCTATTGCCTACGCCCTGAAGGCGCCGCCGCTGGTCCTCTATTCCTCGGCCCTTGTCGGTATGATCGCCAATTCCCAGGGCGGTGCCGGCGGCCCGCTTGCCGTGCTCCTTATCACCATTGTGGCGGTGGAGTTCGGTAAGGCCGTCTCTAAGGAGACCAAGGTCGATATCCTCGTCACCCCGTTTGTCACCGTCTTTGTCGGCGGCGGCCTTGCCGTCCTCCTTGCCGGCTATATCGGTAAGCTTGTCGGCTACATCGGCAGCTTTATCGGCTGGGCGACCCTCCAGCAGCCCCTTGTGATGGGTATCATTGTCTCTGTTGTGGTCGGTATCGCCCTCACCCTGCCGATCAGCTCTGCCGCCATCTGTGCCGCCATCGGTCTTTCGGGCGCGATGGTCAACGGTGCGATCCCCGAAAATGCCGAGGGGCTTGCCCTTGCGGGCGGTGCGGCGATTGCCGGATGCTGTGCGCATATGGTCGGCTTTGCCGTGATGAGCTTCCGCGAGAACCGCTGGGGCGGTCTTGTCTCACAGGGGATCGGTACCAGTATGCTGCAAATGCCGAATCTTATCAAAAATCCCCGCCTCTGGATCCCGCCCGTGGTGGCCTCGGCTATCACAGGCCCGCTGGCTACCTGCCTCTTCGGTATGAAGATGTACGGGGCGGCCATCAACTCGGGCATGGGGACCTGCGGCCTCCTCGGGCCGATCGGCATGATCCTTGGCTGGTACGGCGGTGAGTATCCCACCACCGTCGGCGTCCTCGATTGGGCCGGGCTTATCCTTGTCGCCTTTATCCTGCCTGCCGCCATCTGCTGGGGGCTTGGGGCGCTCCTTCGCCGCATCGGCTGGATCCGCGAGAACGATCTGAAGCTTTCTTAAGATCAGGTTGGCCTCCAAATAAAAAGCAAGAGCAAACGCTATGCCGTTTGCTCTTGCTTTTTTTACAGTGCGGGATCGACCTCCACGTGATATGCCTCGAAGAAGGCATCCAGCTGGATCAGCCAACCGATAAGCTGGGGGCGGGACATCAGCTGGCCAAACCAGGTTGCATCCTCCCCGGCAAGCAGGGCATCCAGCCGCGCACGGTCAAGTAGGGGAGAAAGGCGGCAGGTGGGGTCGGCAAGGCGGCGCATCAGCATGTTGCGCACAAGCGCCTCATAGCGGGGGTTGTGGGTCTTCGGGTAAGGGCTCTTCTTCCGTGTCAGGATCTCCTCGGGCAAAAGGCCGCGCATGGCATGGCGGAGAAGCGCCTTTTCCACCCCGTCCTCGAATTTTATGCGCCACGGGACGTTGTAAAGGTACTCTAAGATGCGATGGTCGGCAAACGGCACCCGTACCTCAAGCCCGCAGGCCATGCTCATCCTGTCCTTACGCGCCAGCAGGTTGGTCATAAAGTAGTTGACAGATAGCCAGGTGGCAATGCGGCATAGGCGATCCTCCTCGCTCTCGTAGCCCGTCAGGGGGGTGTCTGCCACCGCACGGCGTGTCAGCTCCACCAGCCGCTCGCGCCCCTCCTCCACCCGCGCAAGCTCGGGTAGAAAGAGCGAGGCACGCACGGTCGGGTCATGGATCCAGGGGAAGTGCCCGCGTGAGAGCATCTCCGCACGGTAAAACCAGGGATATCCGCCAAAGATCTCATCGGCGCATTCGCCCGAAAGCACCACCGTGTGCCGTTTTTTGATCTCCCCGCAGAAAAAGAGGAGCGAGGAATCGATGTCGGCCTGCCCCGGCATATCCCGCATTCGCGCCGCCCTTTCCAAAAGGCGTGCTACCTCCTCGGTGGGGGCGGTGAGGATCTTGTGGTCTGTATGCAGATAGCCGGCAAGGCGGGCGGCATAGTCCTCGTCTCGGTTCGGCTGAAACAGTGTGGGGGCATAGGCCTTGTTGTCCTCGTATTCAAACGAATAGCTGCAAAGGGTTTTTCCCTCCTCGCGATAGGCCTCGGCCGCCAGGGCGGTAATGGCCGAGGAGTCAAGCCCACCGGAAAGCAGGGTGGCCAGGGGTACGTCGCTGACCAGCTGACGGCGGACGGCATCCCGCAAAAGGGTACGCACGTTCTCGATTGCCGAGGCACGGGTGGCGCAGGGCTCGTAGGCGCTCAGCTCCCAGTAGGGGAAATGACACATGCCCTCACGGTCGACGGTGGCACAGTATCCCCCCTTTAGCTGCAGGATCCCCTCAAGAACGCCACTATCCGGCAGCGTCACGGGTGAGAGATACAAAAGCTCAAAGATCCCGCGCCCACCAAGGCGGGCGGGCATGCCGCTTGCCGCCAGGATCCCCTTGACCTCCGAGGCAAAGTAAAAACGCCCTTCATGCTCGGCATAGTACAGTGGCTTTACACCAAGGCGGTCACGTGCCAAAAAGAGGGAGTCCCTCGCGGCATCGTAGACGGCAAAGGCAAAGATGCCGTTCAGGTGCTTCGGGCAGTCACTGCCAAAGAGAATATAAGAATACAGCACAAGCTCGGTGTCCGAGGCACTCTTCGGGCGGATGCCCGCACGCTGGATCTCGGCACGGACGGCCTCGCTGTTATAAAGCTCTCCGTTATAAACAACGGTATATTCCACCCCGCCATGCACGCGGCGCATCGGCTGTGCCCCGCCTACGGGGTCGATCACCGTAAGGCGGTCGTGATGCAGGGTGACACGCCCGCAGGAAAAATCACCGTGGGCGTCCGGGCCGCGATGCGCCATCGGGCGACCGGGGATAGGGGGGACGGGCCCCTCCCCGCGATAGTCAAAGATGCCAGAGATCGAGCACATAAGAATTCCTCCGTATATCCTTTTTGTTGCCAGTATATGCGCAAGCAACCCTGGCCGCTCGCTTTTAGTATGGACGTTTTCCCCCTCTTTTTTCCTGCGCCTCTTGCTTTTTTGCGGCGGCGTATGTATAATGAAGGGGAAAAACGCGGAAGGAACTCCTTCCGCCTGCAAAAGAGGAGCGGAGGAATGAGGAAAACGATCGCACAGCTGATGGCCGACCTTGCCGTACAGCGCTATCCCGAGCATTGGGCCGAATTTTACGATGAGGTGATGGATCGCTTTGATAAAGAGGGATGCCCCTATGCCACCGCCGGCTTCTACCGGGATCTGCAAAAGGACTACGCCCCCTTCTGTGAGCATCTGGAGCTTTATTGCCGCGCCGCCGAGGAGGTAGGGAAAAACGAGGATCTTTCACGCCTTCTTGCCCTTCTTTGCCATGCCCTCACCAAGCGCGAAACGGCAACGGCCGATACCGACGTCTTCATCCCGCCTACACATCCAAGCGGTGCCGATCTTGCCTATGATATGCTTCCGGGGCTTGCCATCTGTTCGGCGATCCCGTATGCCGTTGCCCGCCACCGTGAGAAGGGGATCCCCGAGGAAAAGATCGCGGAAAACGTAAGGACGTTAGAGCGCGCCGTCAACGCCCGCATTCAGCTGTACGGCGCCCCCGGCTATCACCTTTTGCGCTGGCATCAGTACACCCTGGATGCCAAGCTTTTCATGCTTGGCCGCCTGCAGTATGAGCTGCCCGCCAAGTTCTCGGCCGCGGCGGCGGTGTTTTGTAGTACGGCCGGAGAGCATATCGCTCTGGCGGACGGGGCTACCGTGCATGCGGGTGGCCGCATTCTCGGCTCGTTTGCCTGTCGGGAGGCCGAGGGCTCGTTTGTGGCCGAGCTTGTAGAAACAGAGAACGCGTGGATCGGCCATCCCTATAGCGGGCGCGGCCTTATCGAGCCGAAGACCTGCCGCTTGGAAAAGGGGGAGTGGCAGTGCGTTTTGCGGCGCGGTGACCCTGTAGTTTCGGTGCACATCCCCGCCAGCGGCCCGCTGGACGAGGCGGCAGTCGGTGAGTCCTTTGCCATGGCCAAGGAGTTCTTTGCCACCTATTTCCCCCGGTTTTCCTACCGCGCCTTTGTGTGCTATAGCTGGCTGATGGATATGCAACTGGTCGATATCCTGGGTGAGGACACCAACATCTCCCGCTTTGTCAGCCGCTTTCATACCCTGACGATGAAAAGCGAGGGGGCAGGCGCCTTGCGCTTTGTCTTCCACCGTCCCGACAAGAACTTCCCGTACTCCGACCTGCCCGAGCGCACAACGCTGGAGCGTAAGCTGAAGGCGCTCTACCTTAACGACCGGGTCATATACGAGGCATACGGATACCTGTTCCCTTAAAGAGCTATTCACAAAAAAGAGAGGCCCCGTCAAGAGGCCTCTCTTTTCTGTATGCTGTGCTTATACGCAGATCGTGGCACGCCATTTCGGCAGGATAGAAAGCGGATGGTAGGAAAGCTTGGAGGTGCGAAGCCCCTCGTCGTTCATATCGTCCTCGCGGTTGATAAGGGGGGTAAGGGTCGGCTCGCAGGTGGAGGCAAAGGCCGAGACGATCTTCTGATACGCGCCCGAAAAGCGGGTGTCTGCCTTTTCAATATGGACGGCCAGCATATCCCCAAGGATCTCGCCGCAGGCAAAGGCGGCTACACGGTCACCGACCGTCAGCATAACGCCCGTCATCCCGTATTCCTCATAGTGGTACAGCACCTCACGCGTCATGGTCAGCTCCTCGGCAAAGAGGGGGCGGGTGGCATGCAGTGCCTCAAACTCCGAAAGAAAGGCCGAAAGCCTGTCGGCGTGGGCAGGGGTGATGCGCTCGATACGGTGGTCGGGGTACAGGCGGTCAAAGCGGTTTACGTGGTTGCGCTGGCCGCTATAGCGCTTTCCGGCAAAGGTGCTAAGCGCCGCCGCATCGTACAGATAGTCGGATTCCCCGCGGTCATGCGTCAGGGTAGCGCCCGGATAGGCGGCCGCGATCCTCTCGCATTCCTCCTCCGAAAGGCCGATAAGATGCAAGGGGCGCCCCTCCTCACGGGCCCTTCTGCAAAGGCGGCTCATGGCACCGTTCGGGTCACGGCCGATGGGCGGCAGGTAGGCATCGGTCACCCCATCGTAGGCAAGGCGGACGGTAAGCGTTTCCTCCTCCTCACAAAAGGCAAGGCGGAAATAATCCCGCCACATGAAAAGCACACCGGGAAAATAGAGGCAAAGGTGGCGGGGCTCACGGGCAAAATAACGTCGAAAAAGTGGGAGATCACATAGGGTGGCGGTTTTCACGATGATGATCCTTTACTGTTTTTTAACCAGTCCGGCAACGGATTTTCCGGGTACGGGGGCACCTCCGGCGGCGGAGTGTAGCCTCCCCCGTTCATCTGTGGGGCAGGTCTTGCGGTGGCGGGGCGATCCGGAAATTCAAAGACGGCACGCCCCTCCGAAAGCTTCAGATAGGCGTCAAAGCTTCGTCCGCTTTTCGGGGAGACAAAGCCCTCGATAAGCCCTGTGCGTCCCTCGGCGAGAAGAAGCTTGGCCATAGACAGGGAAAGCGTGCGGCCGCAGATGACCTCGCGCAGGGAAAAGCGGCAGCCCTTTTCACGGTAATTGGCACAGCCGTAGCCAAAGCTTGTGCGCTTCACCGTGCCGCCGCACAGGGGGCAGGGGCCCACCTCGTCCCCGAAAAGCCCCGTGTCGGTATCCTTTTCGGGGGGAAGCTCCTTCTTACGGAAGACCTCGCTGATCTCGGCCTCGGCAAGCCTTACACTGTCGGCCACCGTGATCTCACTGTGGAAGACCCGCTTCAGGGCACGCCCCATCTCGCTTGTCTTGTATTTATCCATGCTGATGCCAAGGCGTAAAAGCGCCTCAATGAGATATTCGCCGTCCGGCAGGATGGTGTATACGTCCTTCTTCAGCTGGATGTAGCCGCTCTTTTTGGCGTTGTCAATGATCCCCGTACGGGTCGCCTCGGTGCCAAGCTCCAGCCCCTCAAAGATCGCACGGTAATCCTCACTGTCGTCCCCCTCCTCGCCCGCGTTTTCCTGGGCGGCGGCCTTCTCCTCCTTGAAGGGGTTTTTCAAATAGTTATTCAGGGTCTCAATGGTATAGTGCTTCGGCGGGGTGGTCTCCTTTTCCACGGGGGCAAAGGCGATCTCCACGCGGTCTCCCTTTTTAAGCGGGGGCAAAAGCTTGTCCTTAAGGCCGGTGTCGTCATATTTCGTCCACCCGCGCTCCAGGACGGCCGTGCCCTTCAGGGTGAATTTTTCAAGATCCCCCACCGAGATCTCAAGCTCGGTCTTTTCCACCTGGCAATCCTCAGCACAGAAGACGGCCACAAAACGGCGGAAAACGGTGGAATACACCTGCATCTCACGGTCGGAAAGCTTGCTTTTATCGGGGATCTTGTAGGTCGGCGTAAGGGCGGAATGTGACTCGATCTTGGAGTCGTCAAAGACCTGCTTGGTATCCTTGAAGCGGACAGGGTAGCCGAGCGCCGAAACGCCCGAAAGGATCTTCTTCACCTTATCCTTTTCGGCCGTCGCCATATATTCCGAGTTGGTACGCGGATAGGTGAGATACCCCTCCTCGTAGAGCTTCTGGATGATGGCAAGGCTGTCTGTCATCGACATCTTGAACTTCTTGCCAAGGACGTTTTGCAGGGTGGAAAGCGAATAAAGCTTCCCGGGGGGCAGGGTGGTCTTTTTGCTCTTTTGTGCGGTCACGGTCGCCCCCGCCGCGTTCAGCGCCTCACAGTAGGCGGCGGCCTCGGCGGCCTCGGTCGCCTTGAATTTCTTCTTGGAGGTCAGCTCCACCGTCTCGCCGTTCGTTTCGGCGCGGCTTACGGGCGAGAGGTACTTCTCAGGGACGAAATTGCGGATGGCAAGGTCACGGTCGTAGATCGCCTTAACGATGGGGATGATGACCCGCCCGACCCGTAAAAGCTTGCCTGTCTTCAGGGTGGCATAACGCGTCAGATTCACGCCGTACAGCCAGTCGATGTAGGTGCGGGCGTATCCCTCGGCGGCGAGATTGTCGTACGCCTCCTCCTCCTTCATATCGGCCAGTGCCTTGGCAATGGTTTCGGGCGTCTGGTCGGGGAGCCAGAGACGTGTCTGTTTTTTCTTGGAATGTAAAGCATTGTTTACGCAGGTGCGGACAATGATCTCTCCCTCGCGGTCGGCGTCCCCCGCATTGATGATCAGGTCAACGTCCGCACGGTTGCAAAGCGCCTCTATCGTGCGGTACTGCTTCTCAATGCCCGCATCCGGCCGCTTGTCCGCCCCGCGGCGCAGCTCATAGCGGAAGGTCTTCGGAAAGCAGGGGAGGTTATCCATCGTCCAGCGGGGCTTCTCACCGCCTGCCGGCACTTGCGAGTAGGCCTCTACGTCGGCAAGCGAAAAAAGATGGCCAAACGCCCAGCTGATCAGATATTCGCCGCATTCCAGATATCCGTCACGCTTTACAGAGCTTTGCCCGATGCCCGCCACGATGTTTCTCGCCAGCGAGGGCTTTTCTGCGATGATCAGCTTCATGGCCGTCTCCCCCTTTCTAATGGTTCCCGATTATTATAGCACGTTTTTCGTACCAAATCACGGGGAATACAGGAAAAACGGCCTGTCTGTTACAGGCCGTTTTTCACTTTATTCGTCGCTTTTTGCCGTATTCTCGGGAATCGGCCTTGTGAAGTCGTCACAGTCGCGGGGGGCACGGCGGATCCATTCGCCGTTCGTGAAATCGGGGAAGGCCACGGGCACACCGCCCATCGCCAGCGATTCGGCCGAGAGGGCGGTGATGGCCATCCAGGTGGCGGTGTCGTACACGTCGATCGGGAGATCCTTGTCACCGCGGCGCAGGCAATCAAAAAAGGCAGAGAAGCAGAAGCCGTCCATCCCGCCGTGGCCGCCCTGCACGTTCTTTTCGTTCTCGGGCTGCCAAAGGGGCGACAGGTAGGCCTCAAAGTCCCGGGCGTTGCCAAAGTGCTTGGTGACGTGCTCCTGGTGGTTCATATCGGCATCGTCAATGTACACCGAGTCGCTGTTCTCCTCAAACATCCCGCGCGTGCCCTGCACGGTAAAGCCGCGCGAGTAGAAGCGGGGGAGGCTCGTGTCCAGCGTGAGGGTCACGGTCTCCTGCCCGGCACATTTGATGACGGTGGTCACAATGTCGCCAAGGGCAAAGTCGCGGCCGCGCAGCTCCTCATCGTCGGCGCGGTGGCGCTCGATGAAGTCCTCCATCCCAAAGGAGCCCGAGGACACGCTGACAAGCGAGAGCGGGCGGTTGCCGCGGTTAATGCCGATGATCTTGGCGATCGGGCCGAAGTCATGCGTCGGATAGTTGAGGGAGT
>JAGBZZ010000136.1 GCA_017652965.1 Clostridia bacterium
CCAGTCGATCGACTTTGCGTACCCAAGACGCTCTAAGTGCTCAAGATAATAGGGGTGGTTGTAGTAGGTGATGAACATATTGCGCTCCGAGAAGCCCTCTACCAGCATCCCCTCGGGGTCAAGGTCGGTAAACCCAAGCGGGCCGTGCACCTCGTCACATCCCATGGCATGGGCCCAGTCCTCTACCGCGCCAAACAGCGCATCCGAGACCTCGGGGTCATCGATAAAGTCTACCTGAGAGAAGCGCATGCGGCGCTGCCCCCATTTTTCGTTGGCCTTGTGACTGAGGATCGCGGCGATCCGCCCGACGATCTCCCCGTCACGGTAGGCGAGAAAGCACTTGGCTTCGCAGTATGAAAAGGCGGGGTTTTTCTTTTTATTCCAGTTGTCCATATCGTCCCCGTACATCGAGGGGACAAATTGGGGGCAATCACGGTACAGCTTTTGCGGATATAACACAAATCGGTGCAGGTCACGCTTTGTCGTAACTTCCTTGACAGTAACCATAGGCGTTCCTTTCTTGCGGCATCTCGCTCGCATAACAGGAACATTATACACGAAGGCGAGGGATTTGTCAAATATTTTTTTACGGAAAGGCGGTGGGGTGGCTGCGTCTTTTCGCAAAAAAGAACGAGCGTTTCGGCAAAAAACCGATCTGCTCGTTCTTTTTTCCGGCTTACATACCGTGCTTTGCCATCATTTCCTTGGTAAAGCGAAGGAGATAGGCGGCCTCGGCATCCAGGCGCTCCTCGGTCGGATTCTCAAGGATCGGGCGCCATACGCGGATATCATAGCCGACCTCGTCCCCCATCTGCAGGAAGGGCTCGGACACGATGTCGCGCTTGTAGCCGATCTCGGCAAGCGCACCGAAGATCTCGTCCCAGTCAAGGTGACCGCGGCCGGGGACATTGCGGTTGTTTTCCCCGGTGTGGAAGTGGCGCATCCGCTTGCCGACCAGGCGGATGGCATCGCCGATGCTGTTTTCCTCAATGTTCATATGATAGGTATCCAGATGGATGCCGATGTTCGGGCTTCCGACCGCATCGGCATAACGGATGGCCTCGGCGGCGGTGTTGATGAGGGGAGACTCAAAGCGGTTGACCGCCTCACAGCAGACGGTAACGCCCTCGCGCTCGGCCACCTTCATGACCTTCTGCATGCTATCCACACTGCGGGCAAACAGGCGCTCCTTTTCGGCCTCGTCCACAAAGTAGGAGGGGACACCCCAGCCGGCATAGGTCACACCCGAGAAAAGCTCGCCCTCCATCACGGCGATCTTACGGACGATGTTCGAAAGATAGGTAACGCCCCCGGCACGCACCTCGTCATCGGGGTTTGCCACGTCGTACTTCGGGTTCAGCCCAAGGCTATAGGAAAGCTTGATGCCGGCATCGTCGGCATACTTCTTGATGGCGCGGCACTCGCTGTCCTCCATCTCAAGCAGGGGCTGTGCCTGAAACTCCAAAATGTCGTAGCCAAGGCGCTTGACCTTGTCGATGTAGTAGCGGTAGTTGATGGTCCAGGACTTTTCCCAGAAGTTTACGAAAATACCAAGCTTGTTCATAGGTTCGGTTCCTTTCTCAAATCAAATTTTATCGATCTCGTAGCCAAGATAATGACGGAAGGCGGTCACCACGATGTCGGCCGCATGGCCGCGGGTCACCGCTACGTGGTGGCGATAGCCGTTTGTGGCCATGTAGTTCAGCATATCATTGGCACCCGGCTTTTCAAACACGGCACCCGAGCCAAAGAAGACCTCGGGCAGCTCCTCGTCGGTCAGCCGTCCCTCGGCCACAAAGGCGCAAAGCTTGCCGCCCTCGGTCTTAAAGCTGCCGATCGTGACGTCGTCCACAATGAACTTACCGCGGTTGACACCAACGCCCGAGCCCTCGCCGTAGGACTTTCTGAACATCAGATGCTCCACGATCGTCCCGCGGCCGCGCATCATCGAGATGGGGGCAGGCCCACAGTGGAAGAGGATCACCTTGTCCTTTTCGTTTTCGTAGTTGTTGTTCACGTCAAGCAGCATGACGGGGTAGTTGGCGGCCAGCCCCACCGCACGCATCATAACGGCATTGGTGATGTCCAGCTCGCACGCGGCGGCAATGCCGCGCTCGTTGAGTTCCCCAAGGATCAGGCAGGGCGCAATGCCGTAGCGCTTCTGCAGCTCGTCCCAGCAGCGCAGGGCAACGGCGTGCAGGTCAAACTCCTCAATAAGGCGATCCACCACCACGCCAAGGCGGGCGATGTTCTCCAGCTTTTCGGGGGGGTACGTGCCAAAATCCGAAAGCTCGGCGTACAGTGCCTTCTTATCGGCGATATCCTCCTCGGTGAGGGCATCCATATCGCGGAAGACGCGGCTCATATCGATGGTCTCGATGTTGATACCCATCTGCTGGAAGGCGATCTCGTCACAGCGCACCGTCTTAAAGGCGGTGGTACGCGCCCCGATCGCGCCGATGTTAAAGCGGCGCATCCCGCCCACCACGCGGCAAAGGGCGGCAAAATCGTCAAGCTCAGCACGGAATTCGTCTGTGCGGGGGTCAACGCAAAAGCTCTTGGTCAGGGTGTAGCGGATGCCCGCCTGGCGCAGAAGGTTGCACATGGCCAGCTTGCCGCACATCGTGTCGCGGCGGTGGGCAAAGTCCATCTTGTCCATGGTATCGGGGAAGGCGTGGACAAGGATCGGCACCCCCGCATCCCGCAGGGCAACGATGGCACCGTTTTCATCGCCAAAGTTCGGCAGGGAGAGGATCACACCGTCAAATTCGCCGCGGTGTGCCTCCAAGAATTTGGCATACTCGCGCCCCTCGGCCATGGTCTCCACGGCGCCGTAGCGGGTACGCTCCTCCTCCATCACCAGCGTGCCGTAGCCGGCCGCCTCACAGGCGGCGATAAGATCCCGTCTAGCATCGGCGATCAGCTCCCCCGGGAAGAAGCCGCGGTTGCCGAAAAACAGGGCAAAGGTCGTTTTTTTCATGATAACCTCCTCAAAGAAAATCTCAAAGGGCGAGACTTATTTATAATACACAAGTATATCATAGCGTATCCTGTCGCTTTTTTATAGAGGTGATTTTCGTGAAAAATGGTAAAATCGTCTCTGACTTGGAGAAAAATGCTACAAAAATGCGCAAAAAGGGCTTGCTTTTCCCCAAAAGCCCTGTTATAATGTGGGCGAGGTGATCGTATGCTTGTGAACTTTAATCTTGAGCGGCTGGATAAGCTTCGGTATGATTTTTACTGTCTGACCGGGCTTACCGTCAGCATCTGGGATGCCGAGCTGCACCAGCTCAGCTATCAGCCCAAGGAGATGCGCGGCTTTTGCCGCCTTGTCAAATCCTCGCCCGAGGGGGCGGCGCGTTGCCATGCCTCGGATATCCTTTTGTGCCGCGAATGCGAAAGGAAGGGAAGCCCCGCCACACATTACTGCCATGCAGGGCTTGTGGATACCGCCATCCCGATCCGCTTCAAGGATACCGTCATGGGATATATGATGTTCGGCCAGGTAACCGACGAGCCGGGGCAGATCCCGGCCGAGCTTCTCCGAAAGCTGGCCGAGGAGCTGGAGGTCGCACCCGAGGAGCTTTTGGAGGAGTATCGCCGCGTGCCGCAGTACGACAGTGAAAGGACGTCTGCCGCCGCCGCGATCCTGAAGATGGCCACACGCTACCTCTGGCTTTCCGACTATATTGAGATCGGCTATCATACCGACGCCGCACGCATCGACGAATACGTCCATACCCATATCGACCGCCCGATCTCGGTGCAGGATATCTGCGCCCATTTCGGCATCTCCAAAAACCGTTTGTATGCCCTGTCGCACGAATGGTTCGGAATGCCGATCGGCGATTATATCATTTCTGTTCGCATCGCCGAGGCCAAGCGGCTTCTCACCCTGTCGGATCTCTCGGTGGGGGAGGTGGCGGCGCATGTCGGCATCCGCGATTACAACTATTTTACAAAATTCTTTAAGGAAAACGTCGGCGTTCCTCCGCTCCGCTACCGCAAGCAGTCCCCGCCGACCGAGTGATTTTTTGGCACATTTTGGCCGTTTCTCCTTTTTCTGAGCGGCCAAAAAACTTTTTTGAGAAAAGCGGAAAAAACACTTGACAAGTAGGAAAACTTGTGATATAATCGTCATGTTGCCGGTGGAATGCTGGTGTAGCTCAGCTGGTAGAGCAGCTGATTTGTAATCAGCAGGTCGGGGGTTCAAGTCCGTCCACCAGCTCCAACCCTTTATTTGAATATGGGAGCGTTCCCGAGCGGCCAAAGGGGGCAGACTGTAAATCTGTTGTCACTGACTTCGGTGGTCAGAATCCACCCGCTCCCACCAAAAAATCCGATGCGAAAGCCTCGGATTTTTTTATACAAGCCGCA
>JAGBZZ010000137.1 GCA_017652965.1 Clostridia bacterium
AAACGGTGACGGCAAGATCCACATCGTGTTTATCGGCGGCTCGCTGACGCAGGACAACAAGGTATGGTGCCCCCCTGTCGTCGAGTATTTCAAGAAGCAGTTCCCGAACAAGACGGTCACCTACACCAACGCGGCCATCGGCGCAACAGACTCTACCATGGGGGCTGTCCGCTTTACCCACGACGTGCTATCGCGTGAGGTGCCCGACATTGTGTTTGTGGAATACGCCGTCAACGACTACGGCTATATCAACGAGTCCCCCTCTGCCCTCAAGAAGAACGGCGTCTACGTGGAAAGCATCATCCAGCAATGCCTCTCGCACGAGCATCGCCCTGCCGTAGTGCTTTTGAACTTCCCCCGTGGCTTTGAGCCCGGGGACAACCTCTGCAAGAACTGGGAGGGCGGTGTGGCGCTGAAGGAGCGGATCGCCGCGCACTATGGGGTGGCCACCGTCAACGTCTTTGAGTACATGAAAGGCCTGTATGCAAAGCAAAAGGCCGAGAACGAGGCGCTTACCTATGCGGATTTCCTCCTGCAGTACTACTCTCCCTCCGACTACGTGCATCCGCAGGCCGCGGGCTACGCCGCCTTTGGCGATGCGATACTGGCGGCGCTGGAGGCAAACTTTGATGACTTTTTGACCAACCGCCAGGATGCCGACATCTACCTTTCGGACTATCGCCGCGAAATTCTGACCACCTGGGAGCTTATCCCGATGGATGCCTTTGAGGTAACGATCGAGGGGGACGGTACCCTGTATACCGAAAGCCCCGGCATTCCCAGCAGCGATCCCGCCCACATCCCGTCCGGTAGCTTTGTCTACCCCCGCTTTGTGGATGGGGTATGGCAGATCGCGGACGGCGCGAGGTTCACCATTACCCTGGAGACCAGCGCCAACGTGATCGGCATTTACGGCCTCTTCTCACCCGAGGGGATGGCGGTGGACGTCCGCAATGCGGATACCCATGCCTATATCAAGACTGTCGACACCCGTGAAAACCACACCCGCCCGCTTCTTGAGATCTTCCACGTTTCGGATTACAACGAGTGGTACTACTACACCCTGACCCCCACCTCCGATACCGACGGGCGGAGCGTCTTCCGCATGGGATTCTTTATCATTGGCTATTATCCCGACTGAAGCCCGGGAAAATCTATACCCACGGGCCGTGGCATCCGACCGATGCCGCGGCCTTATCTTTTGGGGAAAAAGATGGAGGCATACTTGATTTTTCGACGCTTTCGTGCTACAATATAGAAAAATCTCCGAGGAGGATCTATCATGGCATATTTTGCAGAGGCACTCTCTATCCAGCACGGCTGCAATGAGACCGAGCGCCGCTTTGTCTGGCTGCAGTCGCCCGAATATACCGGGGCCGTGGTCACGCTTGCCGCGCTTGCCGATTTTGAAAAGGACGGTGGCTTTACCGCAGAAAATTCGCGCACGGTCACAGGCACCGTAACGCCCGTGCATGGGCGCGAGGAGCCCTTTACCTCCTGCAAGGTGAGGGTGACGGGGCTTGCCCCCGGGACCGAGTACGTCTACCGCGTGGGATGCGACAGTGCCGGGGAGGAAGCGACCCACCGTTTTCTGATCCCTGCGGGGCTTAGCGAAAAGCAGTCCTTCTTCCTCATCAGCGATCTGCACATCAACGTCTACCGCCGCCCGATCAACACCTGGGATCCCGACGGCACAAAGGCGCTTATCCGATATGAGAACACCCTGCAAAGCGGTATCCGCTTTGGCGATACCCCGCCTGCCTTCTTTTTGAGCGTTGGCGACAACATCTCCTGCTGCAACATGGGGGCATCGATGTTCCCCGACCCCGAGAAGTACAGCAAAAAGCTTTCGGCCGATTACGCCTTCCTTGAGCATCGCGAGTTCTTCTCGGTCGACACGGCGAAATCGCTTGCCTTTGCCTCTGTGCTTGGCAACCACGACGACGTTGCCCTGAACACCGGGGCAGAGCCGATCGGCGATCTTACAAACTGCTTCTACGATCTGCCGAATGACGACGGCTACTCGGGCCATTATCTGGACAGCTCCTCGGGTGACTTCTGGTTCACAAGCGGAGAGATCCTGGTGGTGGGCATCAACTGCGTGGTGTCGGCGGGCGGCAACCTCCCCCCCTGCGACCGCGAGGTGCACCGCGCCTTTATCGAGCGTGCGGTGGAGGCGGCACCCCCGACGAAGTGGCGCATCCTTCTCTGCCACGTCCCTGCCTACTCCTACGTGGAGGGGGCGGAATACCGTGCCACGGGTACGACGTGCGGCAATTCCGGCGAGCGTACCGAGCGTGCCAGAATGGCCGACTTCTTCTCGATGCTTTCGGATCCCTTCGGCTTTGACGTGGTCTTTACCGGCCACCAGCACGCCTTCTCGCGTACCTATCCCCTGCTTGACGGGCGGGTCGTTGGGGAGGAGGGGCGCACT
>JAGBZZ010000138.1 GCA_017652965.1 Clostridia bacterium
CGCTTCAGGGGGGCCAACATCGTCATCTTCTCGTCGGGCAACGTCTATCCGATCGTCCCTGTGGCGGGCGGCGGATGCACCGAGGCCGACAGACCCGCCCCCGCGGGTGAATATCCGATGAGCGTCCTGGCCAGGGAGCGTGCCTTTGAGTACGTCTCGCAGAAGTACGGCACGAGGGTCTTCAATTACCGCCTGAATTTTGCGATCGACCTGCGCTACGGCGTCCTCTTTGACTGCGCCAAGAAGATCATAGACGGCACGCCCATCTCGCTGGATACCCCCTGCTTCAACTTCATCTGGCAGGGCTCGGCCAACGAGATGGCCATCCGCGCGCTTCTGCACACCGCCTCCCCGATGCGCACGATGAATATCACGGGCCCCGAGACGGTTTCGATCAAAAAGGCGGCCATAAAGCTTGGCGAGTACCTCGGCAAGACCCCGATCTTTGCAGGGGAGGAGGGGGACAGCGCCTTCTTAAGCGATTCCTCTCTCGCTATGGAGACCTTCGGCTATCCCGAGGTGTCGGCGGGCACCCTGATCCGCTGGCAGGCCGAATACATCCTGTCGGGCTCGCGCACCCTCGATAAGCCCACCCACTTCGAGGAGAGAAAGGGAACCTACTGATATGACGAGACATGACTTTGCATTAGAAAAGCTTCACGCGGGGACCGTGATCCCCGCCAATCCCCTTGCCCTTGACGAGGACAGGCACTTTGACGAGCGGCATCAGCGCGCCATCGCCCGTTATTATCTGGATGCGGGCGTCGGCGGTCTTGCCGTTGGCGTGCACACCACGCAGTTTGAGATCCGAAAGCCCGAGCATAACCTCCTTGAGCGTGTCTTGCGCGTGGCCAAGGAGGAGGCCGACCGCCATGAGGCACGCACAGGCGAGGTGGTCGTGATGGTGGCGGGGGCCTGCGGCCCTACCGAGCAGGCCGTCAAGGAGGCCGCGCTTGCCAAAAGCCTTGGCTATGATGCGGTGCTTCTTTCCCCCGGCGGGCTCGGTGCGCTTTCCGAGGAGGAGATGCTGGCACGTACGGCGGCCGTGGCCGCAGTCATGCCTGTCATCGGCTTCTATCTGCAAACGGCGGTCGGCGGGCGTGCCTTCTCCTATCGCTACTGGCAACGCCTTTGCGAGATCGAAAACGTGGTGGCCATCAAGGCCGCCCCCTTCAACCGCTATTATACGCTGGACGTCGTCCGTGCTGCGGCGCTGTCAAGCCGCGCCGACAAGATCGCCCTGTATACGGGCAATGACGATAACATCGTCCTCGACCTTGTTTCCACCTACCGCTTCACCGAAAACGGCGTGACCTACGAAAAGGGCTTTGTCGGGGGGCTTCTCGGCCATTGGTCGGTGTGGACGAAGCGTGCCGTTGAGCTTTTCGAGAAATGCCGTGAGGTGCGCGGGTGTGATGCCGTCCCCTACGAGCTTATCAGGCTGGCGGGCGAGGTCACCGATGCCAACGCCGTCTTTTTTGACGCCGCAAACGGCTTTGCGGGATGCATTGCGGGGCTTCATTACGTCCTTTGCCGCCAGGGGCTTTTCCGTGGGCTTTGGTGCCTTGACCCCGGCGAGTGCATGTCGGAGGGGCAGCGTGAGGAGATCGAGCGGGTCTACCGCGCCTATCCGCATCTGAATGACGATGCCTTTGTGGCCGCGCATCTTGAGGAGTGGCTTGCCGACCGCGAGGACTAAGCCTTTTTTGCCCTGCAGATAAAAACCGTCGTTTTGTGCTATCCACCGTTGTTCTGTTGCTTGCATTTCCTATCGGTCAGCCTCTATAATTTTAGTTAGATAGCCTTTCCTGCATGGCAAAGCCGTGGTGTCTTTGCCGTAACGAACAAAAAAAGGAGAAACCGTATGAAACCCGCATTTATTGATATTTGCCGTGAGCCCGACTATATTCTTTTTCAGTATGCCGACAGTGGCGTGCGCTTTGAAGAGCCGGATAGCCTTGAGGAAAGACGGGAAAAGATCGGCTTTGAAAGGGTCGGTAACGCCCTGGCCGTGACCCTGTATCCTACCGAGCGCCCCTATCTTCGCGTTAAGCTTCGTTGGGACGGTGACCTTTCCGGGGGTGTTCTTTGCCTCGGTGACAGCTGGGAGCGCTCGGGACTCAATCCCAAGAGGGATCTTGAGTGCGTTTGGGCGGGCATCGAGCCTCGCCGCCGTATGCCGTGGTATTTCCATCTTTTTGACGGCGCAGCGCTTCACTCCTTTGGGGTAAAGACGGGCGGCGCGGTCTTTTCGTGGTTTGAATGTGATACCTCGGGTATCACGCTTTGGCTGGATGCCAGAACGGGCGGGCAGGCCGTCGAGCTTCTCGAGCCCCTCCTTGCCTGTGAGGTGGTTTGCCGCGAGGGGCGGGATACCGAGATCCCCTTCCGCGCCGCCGAGGCCTTCTGCCGCATGATGTGCGAGAAGCCCAACCTGCCGAAGGAGCCCGTGTTCGGTGCCAACAACTGGTACTGGGCGTACGGTAAGATCACGCATGACAGTGTGATGGAGGAGTGCGAGTATCTTTCGGAGATGACCGCCGATGCCGTCTGCCGTCCGCATATGGTCATTGATGCCGGCTGGCAGCAGAACTACTGCTCCAACCGCTTTGGCAGCTATATCGGCGGCCCGTGGGAGCACGGGAACAGTGGATTTCCCGATATCGCCGCCACCGCCGACGCTATCCACGCCCACGGCGCCCGTGCGGGCATCTGGATCCGCCCGCTTGTAACCTGCCGGGACGTAGCGGCCGAGGCCGTCGGTATCCGTAAAAGCGACGGGGGCGGCACCTCGCTTGACCCCTCGCATCCTTATGTCCTTGAGATGATCTCCGCCGATATCGCCCGTCTCCGCTCCTGGGGGTATGACCTTATCAAGCACGATTTCACCGCTTACGACAGTGTGCGTGCGGTGAACGCGGTGGATGCCTCGCTTCCCGCCTTCTACGACAAGCATCATCCGAGCGCCTATATTATGCGTGAGCTGTACCGCACGATCGAGAAGGCCGCAGGCGGCGCCACGATCCTCGGCTGCAGCACCTACGGGCATCTGGCGGCGGGCATTCACGCCATCCAGCGTGTCGGCGCCGATACCTCGGGCAGAAACTTTGAGGTAACGCGTGCCTGCGGTGTCGGTACCTTTGTCCGTCTGCCGCAGAACAATACCTTCTTTGTGCACGACCCCGACTGTGCCTCCATTACCGCAAAGGCGTCGCACGGTCGCAATCTCGATTTCCTTGAGGCCGCGGCTGTTTCGGGTGCCCTTACGGTCGCCTCGGTCACGCCGGGAACCCTGACGCCCGAGGAGATGACCCGCATCCGCGGGATCTTCAAGACCGCCTCGCAGGGCGGCCTCGGCGCCATCCCTGCCGACTGGCTTGGCCATCAGGAGCCGTCCGTCTTCGAGACGGAGGACGGCCGCCGCTTCTCCTTTGACTGGTACAGCGATTACCGCGGCGTGCGCCAGTTCTATTCCTGGGGAAATTAAGATCCGCGAGGTATCCGACGTGAGAAGAGCCGTTTCCTTTTCTTTGGTTCTTTTGCTTTTGATGGCGCTGGTCTCCTGCGAATTCGTAGGGCTTGGGAGCCCCGCCTCCACCACCGCCCTCACCTCTGCCGTCACCTCCGCGATGACATCGGCCGCCACCTCTGCGATGGCATCGGTTACCACCTCTGCTGTCACCTCCGCGATACCGTC
>JAGBZZ010000139.1 GCA_017652965.1 Clostridia bacterium
GCAAGGACTTTCCCCAAGCGTTGGCATATAAGTAGTCGGCGGGTACACATCTTTCAAAGAAGTCATTTGCACTTGTGCCGAAAGAAGCCTTGCCTTCATTGCGGATATAATCCACAAGGTCTTGATAGCGGTCAAACCATACATTTTCGGAAAACATGGAAACCGACTCCAGTTCATCATCCTCAAAGAACACAACCGCATTGACCCACGCTTTGACGGGGACCTGCTTTCGTAAAAGATATATAGCTCTTCCAAGTTGTTTGAATGGGGATTTAAGAAGCTTGATGTGTGTTTCCCCCGTCCATCGGTCTGTCTTTTCTTGAAGGAAACCGTCTTCTCGTTCTGTAAGACAGCCTTTCCAGCGTTTTACTTCTATTGCAAAGAGCTTGTTCTCATACAGCACAAGGCAATCGATCTCGGCATTTCCTTCAACGGTTGAAATAATTATGTTTCTTTTTATTTTACAGGACGGAAGCTCCCTGCGGAGCACATATGTAAACTCGTCCTCGCCGTAATTACCATAGCGTTTGGCTTCATTAACATACGGAATGGAGGCTTCTCCGGCTCGTACAAAGCCCATTTTTATTTTATGAAAAAAAGCTCGTATTCCCACGGGATACCTCCTTCAGTATTTTATACGCTAATTATAACACTTTTTTATGAATTTTTCAATCTCCCAACAACAAAAAAAGAGGCGACCATCATTGCGAACGGTGATGCGCACTTCGTGCGTGATGACGGCGTCGCCTTGTGATGTGCGCTGCGGCGCGTGAGGAAGGAACACATCACTTTGCGCCATCGGCGTAATACATCACTGTGCGGTAGCACAACATCACTTGCCCCTAAGGGCAAACATCACTCTTTACAAACTCCCAAATTTATGCTATAATATAGGCGAAAGGCGGTGAGCAAATGAAAAAGAAAAATAACAGTAAAACAAGAGAAAATAACATTGTATTGTTTCTGCAATTTTTTATAGTTCTCTTGTTCGGTTTTTGTCTTTGTAATGTTTGCCGCATCGCTATCGGTTGTATTTTTAATGGATTTGATTTGTTTTTAACTCAAGTCATAGATTTGCCATATGTGCTTTATTTAATCTTCTCCGTGATTCTTTCGGCAATTTGGATTTTTATAATACGCAGTAAGCTGAAGTAATACGTTGTTAGTATCATATAAAACTCGTTAAGTTCAAATCCCGTAAGCACTCCCCCAAAAATATCTTTTATGGCCCTTACACAAATACAAAAAGCAGTCCGGTCGGACTGCTTTTTGCTTTCTCCCTCCGTGGTGATGAGGCGGAGGGCGCCGGGCCTTACCGGGTTAGGCTTGCAAATTGCTTTTTCGTGTGCTATAATTGCCTTGTCAAGACAAAAGGCGGTGTTATGCTATGGGAAACAAGTATTTTTCAAATAGACATTCTTGGGCGGACAGTATTCTGGAATCCAAAAGGGGCGCGATCATCTTCGGAATTTTGGCGATCCTTTTCGGTGCGTTTTTTGCACTTACGCAATTGGTAAACAAGCCGATCCCGCGCGCGGAGGCGGTTGCCTATTCGGGTGAGCTTGAGAAGTATGAGATTTGGGAAAATTCCCGGACGATCATTTTCACAGACGGCTCCTCGCATGATGTATTCCCCCACACCGCAACGCAGGAATTTGACGACACTATGCGCGCGATAGAAAAGGGAACGACGATCGACATTTTGGTCAATCCCAATAATGAGTACGTTGTGGAAATCATGGCGGGGTCAAGAGAAATTTTGAATTTTGAAGAGTCACAGGCGGCGTTGGACGCCTATGACAACGGCTACATAGCCATAGGCGTGTTCGTATGCTTTGCGGGGGCTTTTATCATCATATGCGGTCTTGTTTCTTCCCGGCAAAAGGAAAAAGAGGCTGAAAAGCAAGCCCGAAAAGCAAAAAAACGCAAGAATGGAGCGGACGACAAGCCGCTAAGACGCGCGGACCGTTTGGTGAAGGTCAGAATTTTACTTGAGGCACGTGCAGAGAAGTATGAAATTTGCTACCGCAGGGTCAAGAGTGTCAATGAGCTTGTGATAAACGGCATTGTTTACGACGAGAAAAAGGGAGTTCTGGAATTTGCCCACAACCTTAGTGCCGTGGTAGACGGGCACACAATTGAGGCGGGGCTTAGCGATGACTGCTATAGCTACATTATGTTTGACGGAGAATGCTTAGCCAACAAGCAGCGCTTAATATAAAAACCGGCAACGGTTACGAGCTGCCGGGCAGGATCAACTTTTGGCGTGTTTATGCTATTTTTGAAGCATTTCGCCTTGACTTAACGGCGAGAAAATGCTACAATGATTGCGGTATTGACTTTATCGTTACACATGGAGGGTGCTCGCATGGCGGAGTATAGCTATCAGCAACTGAGAAAATTTTCCCAAACGAAGCAGAAGTATCTGAATCACGAGTATCAGAACAAGGTTTACGCCGAAATGGCAAAGAAAGAAAAGCAGGCCGTTATCGATAAGTCTAAAAAGGCAGTAGCGGATCTTGATCTGAAGATCGATGACGTTTTCTTCAAAGGGAAAGGGGTTGCCATACACATTGTGAGCCTCGTGATCGCAGTCCTACTGTTCATCGGCGGCTTTACCTTTTTAAAGCCCGGGCTTTCATATGATTTTGACGATGTTGTTGCGGCATACGATGCCAAAGTGGAAAGCGACCCCGACATCATTCCGGATGGACTGCGCCTAAGCTATGACATCGCCTTCGGCCTGACTGATCGTTATTATTCGGATAGCAGAATAGAAGAAGAAACTGCCACGTATCTGGAATGGCGCACGAATGAATGCGAGCTGTTGACAGGCGGCTGTATGCTGCTTGCCGCGGTTGTGATCCTGATTTTGTTCGGAATCCAAAATTCGCTTTCGATAGGAAGGTCGAATGACTTTGCGCCAAGTAAGATCATCACGGCTTTTCTCCTCGCATTTTACGTTTTGTGCTGGTTGGTGTTCGTTTGCAGAGGTGCGTGGGGAGAGGTGGACGGCATCTTCTCCTTTATCGGGCAGGTGTTGAATCTGCTTCTTATGCTTGTCGTTTCTCCCTTTGGCGCTTTCGCCTTTATTGGCAGGGCGGGATACGTTATGGCGCTCCCCGCTTTGTTTGCCCCCCTCGCGCTGACCGCGGGATACGTTGTATACGCATGCGCACACTCTGCGTTTGTAAAGAAGAATTCGGGGAAAACCCCCTCTTCCAAAGTGGCGGCCGAGCTGATAGAGAAGCAGAGAAGCATCGCCCGGATCTGCCCTCAAAAGGCAGAAGAGATCTACGGTCAGATCATGGCGAAGATTTCGCCCAACCCCTACAAGAATGCCTATTTCGATATTCCCTCTGACATAAGAGACGAGCTTGACGCCGTTATCGGTGTGATAGAAAAAGGTTATGCGCGTACCTCGGTTGATGCAAAGCAATTTCTCCAGAGACAAAAAAATCACCGAGAGCTTATGGAGATGCAGGAAAGGCATCATAGAGAGGAAGCAAGCCAACGTGCGGATATCAAGAGGGCGATCGACGCAAATACCGCAGCTATCATAGAAGCAAGCCAAAAGTCCGTGGACGTATATATCCATTATTGATCCCCTGCAAAAAAGCGGTGCGCCTGTTGTGTCGGTCGCACCGCTTTCTGATGAACGCGGGACATCTGCGGAAGAATATAACCGCGCCGGTCGCACTATGTGCCGTTTGAAAAGGAGAAGGTATGGAAGCTTTGGAAGGCGTTTTTGTACGGGAGTTATCCTTGGAGGAATTCAAGCGGTATAGTGAGAAGGCGGCGCTGATGCACGATGCCCTTGCCTTGCTTAAAGACGTGTCCGAGGGCGTATGCGAGGACGACGCGGTCAAGGAAGCGGTACAGATGCTGGAGCGCCTGTGCGGTGCCGGGGAAGAGCGAAAATATTACGGGATCTTTGCGGGGCGGGAGTACGCCGGATACCTGGCCTTTCGCGGGTATGAAACCGAGACCCCCGAGATTGCGATCGAGCTCGAGGAGAGCTGGCAGGGCAAGGGGATCGGCTACCGTTTTTTGAAGGCCGAAACCGAGAGGATCTTTAAAGAACGCACCGACGTGCGCTATTTCCGCTATCGGGTGGCGGACGATAACCTTCCCAGCATCAAGCTGATAGAAAAGCTTGGCGGGTGCCTGATGGGGATCGACCATTCCACGGGTGAGACCGTGATGGAGTACCGTATCTACCGAAGCTGATAAGGGGCTTTGTTATCATTCGGTAAAGGACTTTGGGGGGAGGCGTTCTTATGGGGACGGTATCTGAAAAAAGCAAAATAAAGCAACGCATCATGGATGCGGCACTGGCGGCCAAGGCGAGAAATGCGCGTGCCGTTGGCGGCCTTACGGATTCGGTATGCCTTTTTGAATACCGCGCGCTTGCCAAGCCCGGCCGATACGGTCTTGTTTGGACAGAGGCACTGCAAGCGGCCCTGAACGAGCATGAGATCGTGACCATTCCTCCCGCCGGCGACGTGTACTGGCTGGACGGTACCGTTGTCATTCCGTCGAACAGACGCATCGAGGCCACAGGTGCCACCGTGCGCGCGGTGCCCGAGTATCCGTACGTGATGCTACGCAACCGCCACGTGCAGGACGGGACGTATGCCCCTATTTCCCCCGGCGGCGAGGACGTCAACATCTCTATTCACGGCGGCTGCTGGGACGAGGGGGCGAGGGGGCGCGGTGTGCGCCGCTTCCATGCTGATAAGAACAGCTTTTGCGGGGTGCAGACCTGCATGCTGTTTAATAACGTCCGGCATCTTACCCTTTCGGATATGACCTTTTCAAGCGTCGCCTCGTTTTGCGTTCAGATCGGGGACGTTACCGACGGCGTATTCGAGAATTTTTCCTTTATCTCCTGCTTTGCGGACGGTCTGCATATCAATGGGAACTGTCAAAATCTATACATCCGCAGCTTTTCGGGGCACGTCGGCGACGATCTGGTAGCGCTGAACATGTATGACTGGCTGGGCTCCTCGATCAATTACGGCCCGTGCAAGAACGTATTTTGCGAGGATATCCACTCGGCCAAGGACAGCCGTGCCAAGGCCATGCGGCTGCTGCCCGGGATCTTTATCTACCGCGACGGCACCGCCGTGGATTGCTCGCTGACCGATGCGTATTTCAGAAATCTCAGCGGGATCTTTGAATACAAGCTCTATTTCCAGTCTCCGCCCTATCGGCTCGGGACAAAGCCCGAGGGGGGCGGCGCGGGAAGCGCCGACAATTTGTTTTTTGAAAACGTGGAAATTACGGCTATGCGCCCGGGGTATCCTTGCGATCTTCCCGAAACCGGCTATTTCGGTATGTTTTTTGTTAGTTCCAATGTTGGCTATCTCTCACTGGAAAACATCCGCTATGAGACGGCGGAGGATATAAGCCCCCGCACCTTTCTTGTGGCTGTCGGCCCGATGACGTGGAAAAGGACAGAGGATATCGAGGTGTTTGACCCGTATATCAGCGCCACGGTGGACACCCTGAGCATGAGCGGTATTTTTGTCAACGGTTCCCCCTGTCGGGAGGTGCGGCGCCTTTTGAAGGTGATCGCGTTTGACGACGTAAACCGTGACGGCTTTTCCTCCGGGCGGGGGCGGGTCAATACCGTTTTTATCGACGGCGAGCAGGTCACAGAGGGGATATAAAAAGTAACGGCCGCCGCAAGGCGCCGCCCCCTCATAAAAAACGAGTCACAGGCTTGGTCTGTGACTCGTTTTCCTTATTCCGAGATGTACCTTTGCGTAATGGCGCGCTTCAGGGTTTCGGTGACCGCCCTGGCCATCAGCATAAAGCCGAGGTCGCCGGGGTGGACGGTGTCTACCGTTGTCATATCGCTATACCCGCGAAAGACCGATTCGCCGTCGATGAAATACACGTTGCGGTCGCCCTTTTCACGTGCGTAGCGGTAGGTATCCATAATGACGTTGCGGCGTGTGACCGAGCTGTGGTAGGTGTCGGGCGGTGTGTTGTCTACCAGCGTACTGCCATAGGCCTGGTCAAAATCCACCTTGGATATCATAAGATAGGGCACGTCGGGATGCGCCTCGCGGATTCTTTGGTACATCCGCAGGTGGGTGCGCTTAAGATCGGCGATCGTGCTGGCGTTGTGGTCAAAATCACAGACGAAGGCGTACATAGGGAGAGAGCGCATATAGTCCACGATCTCGTCCTCGCCGCGGCCGCTGCCCGAAAATCCGAGGTTGATATGGTCAAGCTCCAGCGCACGTGTGACGATGCTCTGATAGGCGTTCCCGGGGCGGGAGGCGCACCCGCCCTGGGTGATAGAGCTGCCGTAATAGACGATCGGCAATTCGCTCCTGTAATCTAAGCCCGCGTCAAGCACGGCCCCCTCCTCCAGGCCGATCTCCAAGGAGGTAAGCGGGTTGTAGGTGGGGAAATGGATGGTGATGTAGCGAAGCCGACTGTCGGGGAATTCAAAGCGCGAGACGTAGCCGTTTTTCATGTCGATGGGCGGTATAAAGGTCTTGGCGTGGCGGTAAAGGCGGAAGGTCGGCTCCTCCACGAAAAGGTCAAAGCCGGCACTGCCCGAAAGCGGCATATGCGGATAGCGGTGGACGCACGGCATCAGCGCGCGGATCGCGATATGGCGCGAGGTGGTAGAAAAGCGCACCCGCCCGCCCGCAGGGCATTTGGCAAGTGCGGCCACCTCGGCGCTTACGGCCGCGGCTGCCCCGTCCGGCATTCTCTTGAATTCGGGCTCGTTCTGATAATCGTAGAGTCCGTATACGCGAAAGGGGGGCTTTCTCACGTCGTAAAAGCAGAGATCCCGGGTATCCACGGTGGTATCAACGATCAGATTTTTGTCAGCGTTTTGGGCGTTCATGGTAACCTCCTTGTCGGCCGTATCGGGTAAGATCATTGTAGCATAAGCGCCCCCGCGCTGTCAATAGGACGGTGGCACCGAGCGGCACTTTGGGAGAGATTGGCGCTTGCGTTTCCTCTTTTGGTCTGCGTTTGCCGTTTTTTCTTGCAAACAGGGCGGCTTTGTGCTATACTGTTCTTATCACAGTGAGGAGAGCGCAATATGAAAAGGGTGATCGGAATTGTCCCGGCGTCGCTGATCGGAGATCCCGACAAAAGCTGCATGCAGGACTTTTACAAGCTTGGGCATAACTACATCAAAAGAACCGTGGAGGCCGGGTGTATTCCCATTGGGCTGGCACCGGCCGACAACCTGCTTTGCGAGGAGGCGCTTTCTATGTGCGACGCCTTTTTGGTGCAGGGGGGCAGTGAGTTTTACCCCTATCATTTTCAGATCATCCATCACGCGCTCACGCATGGCAAGCGCTATCTCGGCATCTGCCTTGGCCAGCAGCTGATCTACGTATACTTTGAGCTTCGCCGCCGCATCGAGGCCGAGGGATACCGCGGGGACACCGTAAAGGGGATCTGTGACTATCTTGCCGCCCGCCCTGCCGATTTCTCGGTGCAGAAGAAGGCGCCCGGGCACAGAAGCGAGATGCCCGCACGGGGGAACGAGGACGCCGCCAAGCATGACGTGACGGTCGTCCCCGGTACGCTTTTGCACCGCGTGCTGGGCAGAGACACCATGCGGATCTGCTCGTTTCACAATCTGAACACACCCAAGGAGCAGACCCTGGTGACGGTAAACGCGTGGTCGGCCTTGGGGGACGGCGTTGTGGAGGGGACCGAGTATTCGGATCATATCCTCGGTGTGCAGGGGCATCCCGAGGCGGACGGGCTCCTGCCCGAGCTGTTTGCGTTTCTGGCGGGAAGCTGAGTGCCGGAGGCATGAGCGAAGAGATTTTGGACGTAAGGAGATTTTTATGTCGGTTTACCTGATAGACTATGAAAACGTGAAAAACGTGACGGGCTTTGGCGGTCTTGGCACGGAGGATACGGTCGTGTTTTTCTATAGCCAAAACGCCAATACCATATCCTTTGATCTGCACCTGGAGCTTTTGGGCTGCCCGGCGAAGGCCGAGTATTTCTGCATCCGCCGCGGGGGGAAGAATGCCCTTGATTTTCAGCTTTCCACCTACGTCGGCTACCTGGTTGCCAAGTGTGCCGGGGAGGAGATCGTCATCATTTCCAAGGACAAGGGGTATGAAAATCTGATCGCCTTCTGGCGGGAGCGGGGATGCGAGCAGATAGAATTGCGGGATAATATCCTCACGGCCAAGGACAAGGACTGCGCCGATCCCGCACCGCAGAAGGTAGCACCCCAGACGGTCAAAGAACCGCTTTTGGAGGTGCTGAGCGGCAAGGCCGAGGAGCTGGGGCTTTCCGAGGACAAATGCCGGAGGATCGTAACGATCGTGGAGGGGTATAAGACCAAGCAGGCCATCAACAACAATCTGATGAAGCTTTTCCGCGATAGCGACAAGGTGGGGAAGATCACAAAGGCGATCAAGCCGTATCTGAAGGCCAAGAGCTGATAGGACGGAGGGGGGCTGTCACGCCCCGGCTATACCCGCAAACAAAAAGAGATGCCGGCTTTTGCATAGCATCTCTTTTTTTGATTACAGCAGTCTCTCGTAGACAGTGGCAAGCTCGCGGGCGTTCATCAGCCGCGGTACGGGGTAAAGCGGGTTTGCCTCACGGGCGGCGGTGGCCGAAAGGGTGGGGATATCCTCGGCCTTCAGCTCGGTAAGGGTGGCGGGGATCCCCATAGCGGCATTCAGGCGGCGCACGGCTTCAATGAATTTCTGCGCCCCCGCCTCGTGGCGCTCCCCCTTTGCTGCCACCCCTGCGGCAAGCGCAAGGCGGTGGAGCTTTTTGTGTGCGCTTTTGCCGTAGGCCTCCAGGACGGCGGGCATCAGGATGGCACAGGCTCGCCCGTGCGGGATGCCGTAGCGGCCGCCAAGCGCGTGCGCCAGGGCGTGGACGTAGCCCACGTAGGATACCGAAAAGGCGTATCCCGCACGGTAGGAGGCTATCAGCATGGCCTCGCGTGCCTTGCCGTCCTGTCCGTTTTCATAGGCGCGCCCGATATTTTGAAAGATAAGCGC
>JAGBZZ010000140.1 GCA_017652965.1 Clostridia bacterium
AAAAAGTGCGCCCCAAGAAGGAACGCACCGAAAAAGTGTTCCTTCATTGTTGTCACACAATCTCTCGCCAGTGTTAGTGGGTATGAGGAAAAAGGAAACACCTTTTACCAAGGTTAGTTTCCCACTAACACGAAAAATTATTTGATTGTGTGACGAGTATATTTTAGCACACTTCTACCAATTTGTCAATAAAGCCTAAGCTCTTGAAAAATATTGATGCCTTTCCTTGCGCCGGTAGAGGCCGACATCATTTGCCGCAAGGCAACCAAAAAAGCCCCAATGGGGCTTTTTAATAAATCGCCAAATAGTACTCTCGGCCTTTGTGCCACACCCTCTCCTCGTGAGTCGGGGGGGTGGCGGCGGTATCGGCCGAGGCGAGGTCGGCGATGCCGCGACCGCTCCTCTTGGCAAGCGCCTCCTTGCGGACCCAGATCTCGAGGAAGGTGCGCGCACGGTCGGCGGTGACCTTAAGGCGGGCGCGCTCCCCATCCGTAAAGAGGGAGGTAAGCCGCTCGCGCCGCTCCTCGGGAATCTCGCGGTCGTAGGGCTCGATGTCCACCCCGACGCGGCAGTCGGCGAGGACGGCGACGGCAAGGTCGCCCGCGTGACTGAGGTTAAAATGATAGTCACTTTCTGTAAAGTAAGGTTTACCGTATATGCTTTTTTCCACCTCTCCCCGCGGGGTAACGCTCATATGGTGGCAGGCCTCGGCAAGGGCGGCCATCGCCGCGCGACGGCGGACACGCGCCTCCTGACCCTGGGCGGCGGCCACGTAACGCTCAAAAGCGGGGGGCAGGGGCGGAGCGCCACGCTCAATCGGGCGGGTGCGATAGAGATACCTCATACCTCAAGCAGCATCGGCAGGATCATCGGGCGGCGGCGGGTCTTCTTATAGAGATAGCGCGAAAGCTCGTCACGCAGGGCGTTCTTGAGGGCGTTCCAATCGGAAGTACCCGACGAAAGGGTGGCGATCAGCGTGCGCTTTGCCAGCGTGCGGATCTCCTCCATCAGATCCCCGGCCTCCTTGACGTACACAAAGCCGCGCGAGACAATCTCGGGCCCGGCAAGGAGGAGCCCCTCCTCGCGGTCGATGGTGGCAACGAGGGCAATAAGCCCGTCCTCCGAGAGGAGCTTGCGGTCGCGCAGGACGGCGGTGCCGACGTCCCCGATGCCCGAGCCGTCGATCAGCACCTGCCCAGCCTGGATGGGGGTCCCCCACTTCGCCGTCTTGCCGTCGGTCTCCAGCACCCGGCCGTTCTGCCCGAGGAAGATATGATCCTGCGGAATACCCATAAACTCAGCGATCTCGCGATGGGCAACGAGATGGCGCGCCTCGCCGTGGATCGGCATAAAGAAGCGGGGGCGGAGCGGGCCCATCAGGAGCTTCAGCTCCTCGCTGCAGGCGTGGCCCGAAACGTGGATATCCTCGATCGAGTCGTCGTTCTCCACGCGGATGCCCGACGCCACGAGGGTGTTGATAATCTTGCCTACCAGCTTTTCGTTCCCGGGGATGGCCTTCGCCGACAGCACCACGACGTCCCGGGTGGTGAGGGTCACGCGGTCATGCTCCCCAAAGGCCATACGGTAGAGGGCGGACATCGGCTCGCCCTGACTGCCGGTGGTGAGAAGGGTCAGCTGCTCCGGCTTGAAGCGCTTCATCTCGGACGGCTGGATGATGG
>JAGBZZ010000141.1 GCA_017652965.1 Clostridia bacterium
GACCGCCTCGTTGTGACCGCTTCGATATGCCTGCATCTTACCCCTGTATCATACCACAAATGGTCGGTGCTGTCAAGGGAATTGCGAAATTATCCCTTTTTTGGCGCCGCTTGCTTGACTTTTTTCCTTTCCTGTGGTAAGATAAGGCGTATGATTTTTACAGATGATCGAGGGTTTTATGGCAGTTTTTTCTTCCACGCTCAGCCAGATGGCGTTCCTTTTCCTTCTGATTGTGATCGGCTATCTGCTGGTGCGCTTCCGCATCATTGGTGACGGGGCGGCTTCCCTGCTTTCCCGCTTAGAAAACTGGGTATTCATCCCTGCCTTGGTGATGGGCACCTTTATGGACAATTTCACCGTGGCACAGTTTGCGACATCGGGCAAATTTATTTTGGCCGGTGCGGTGGTCGTTTTGGTGGGGGCGCCGATCGCCGTTTTCGTTTCCCGCCTTTGCGCAAAGGACTCCTACACACGTGGGTTATACACTTACGGTCTTGCCTTCTCCAACTTTGGCTTTATGGGCAACGCGGTGGTATCCGCCCTTTTCCCCGAGGTATTCATGAACTACCTCATCTTCGTTCTTCCCTTTTGGATCCTCATTTACTTGTGGGGCGTTCCCTCTCTTCTGATGCCTAAGCAGGAGGGGCACGGATCGGTTCTCTCGGGACTCAAAAATCTTGTCAACCCGATGTTTATCGGAATGGTGGTGGGCATGATCCTCGGTCTTTTGCCCTTCTCGGCGCCCACCTTCTTCTCCTCCGCCGTTTCCTCGCTCGGTGCCTGCATGTCGCCCGTGGCGATGCTTCTGACGGGCATGACGGTGGCACAGATCCCCCTGGGGCGCATTTTCTCGAAGGCCTCGGTTTACATTGTGTCGGCGGTTCGCCTGCTTCTTTTGCCGCTTGCGGGTCTTGCCGTGCTTTTCTTCATCCCCTCGATCCCGAAGGACGTTGCCCTGTGCGTGATCTGCTCGCTGGCGATGCCACTCGGGCTGAACACCATCGTGATCCCCAGCGCCTACGGGAAGGACACCACGGTCGGCGCAGGTATGGCGCTGATCTCCCACGTTCTTTCGGTGATCACCATTCCTTTGATTTTTATGCTATACTTTATGCTATAAAAGAAAGTCCCGCGCGCTGCGCGGGGCTTTCTTTTATGGCTTCCACTCCTTGCAATAGGAAAGAGAGAGCGTATGATCTGCGCCGAATTCGATCGGCAACCAGACATACGAGCAATGCAGGAAATTCTCCGTGTTATGGCGCTCTGCCATATGGATATAGGTATCCGTCCCCTTGATGCGGAAGATATAGGTCGTTTGTGTCTCAAAGGTCGTGTGGGTTGCATCTCCCACACAGGGGTCACCCATATCATCCCATTCCCCCATCAGCTCGTGAGCGCGCAGGTACTTTGCCTGATTGGTCGCCCAACCCGTAAGCCCTGAGGTCACCATATAATAGTATCCGTCGTGATACACCACGGCAGGAGCTTCACGCAAAAGCCCTGCTTCAATGCGCTTATATTCATCCGTGGGGGCGAGATAGTCCTCGGTCAGCTTAACGACATGCAGGCAACGGTTTTCGTTTTTGAGGTCATCTGCGGGGTGACGGTCATAGATAAAATAAGCAGTGCCGTCCCGATCCTTATACAGGGTACAGTCACGCACGATGCCCTCCTCATCGATCGGGCGATAGGAGCCAACCCAGGTGTAGCTGCCGTTCACGGTATCACAGCAGGCAACGCCTGCCTCGCCCGTACC
>JAGBZZ010000013.1 GCA_017652965.1 Clostridia bacterium
CGCCTCGGCCGCCGCCGCGGCCAGCGAGACGTGGCGGGTACCTTCTGAAAGGGCGGGGATAAGGGTCACCTCATCCACCGGCATGCCGATAGAAAGGAAGAGCGCCGCATCCGAAAAATCCATCATCGTGCGGATCGAGGGCTCGTACGCCTCGGGGCTATAGCCCGGGGGGACAAGGGTCAGAATACGGAAGTCCTCCCCCGCCACAGCACCGACAAGGGCGGCCTCCGGGGGGATGGTCACGGCGACCACCGGGCGCGCATCCGCACTGCCACAGGAGGCAAGAGGAAGCGAAAGGACAAGAAGGCACAGGGCAAGCGCAAGCATGCGCAGAAAGCGATTCATAAGGTCTCCTTCGGGATGTTGAGTTACCGATACGATATTTATTAAGATACCATTACCACGATAGTATAACATACAAGCGCGAAGAATGCAAGATTTTTTCGATATCCTATTGACATTTTTGAATTTCGGGGTATCATTAGGGTAAGCGGGCGCGGAGGTACGCACACCGCCGCCCAAGGCGTGTTCTACCTTACCCCTTGCGGGCACACGCATCTTTTTTGCAAAGAAAGGTTTACAAAAAATGAAAAATACGACACTATGCTACATAGAATGCAACGGATGCTACCTTCTTTTGCACCGCGTGAAAAAGAAGGCCGACGTCAACGAGGGCAAGTGGGTCGGCATTGGCGGGCATCTTGAGGAGGGCGAAACGGTGACCGATTGCCTTTTGCGTGAGGTGCGCGAGGAGACCGGCCTTACCCTGACCGACTTCCGCTATGCCGGGCGCATCCGCTTTGATTCGGACGTCTGGCCCTCCGAGATCATGCATCTTTACCATGCCACGGGATTTGCGGGGGATCTGCTTAGCGATTGCAACGAGGGCAACCTTGCCTGGGTGGATAAAAAAAGGGCGCTCACGCTTCCGATGTGGGAGGGTGACCGCCTGTTCCTTGAAAGGCTGGATGCGGGTTCCCCCTTCTTTCACATGATCCTGCGTTACGAGGGGGAGCGGCTTGCGGAATCGACGGTAGGAGACGAAACACTTCCGCTGGAATAAAAAAAGGCGATACGCGCGGCGTATCGCCTTTTTTATTACTGTGCCGTGTCCTCGGGGGAAGAGAGTGCTTCGAAAGAGGCAGGCTCCTCGGGCGGCAGAGGACGGGTATCCGAGATCTCACGGTAGAAATCGGCATAGGCGGCCGCCTGATAGGGCATAAGGAAGGTCACGGCAACACCCGCGCAGCAGCAGGTGAGGGCAGAAAGGAGGATCCAGCCGATGAAGCTGAACTCCAGGCAAAAGAGGCGCCAGCGGTTGCCGGACATCATGGCCTTGGAGCGTGCCAGCACCTCACGGGGCGGCAGGGTGGGGTCGTCGGCCAGGATGTAGGGCACCATCGCATAGCTATAGTGCGCGATGATACCCGGGATGAGGAACAAAAGCGACCAAAGGAAGATAAAGAGGCGGCGCAAAAGCTGGGTGACCACTACCCCGCTATAGTGGCGGAAGTAGACAAACAGCTGGCCGAGGGACAAGGGTCTTCTGTCCACAAGATCGAGATAGAAGCGGCGATAACCGACCTCGACCACGTTTCCGACAAAGATCTGAAAGGCAAGCCCGATCCCCGTGGCAACAAAGGTCGTGATCAGAATGATGGGCAATAGCTCAAGAAGCTGGGCGTACATCGACTCCCACGACACGACGCCGTTTTCGGTCTCAAGGTTGACGTTATTGAAGCTGAACGAGCCGCCGCCGGAGCTGCCCGCACCGCCGAGAAAGGAGGCAATAAGCGAGGCAACAAAGGCAAGCCAGTAGTGAGGGCGTAGTGCCTCCCAGGCCCGTTTTTTAAAATCTGCGGCAAGGCTTTTCATTTCTTCGCACCTCCCGAAAGCTCCTTGGTGCGGCGATAGGCGGCGCACACGGCATCCGAGGCCGCGGCACGAAGCCCGCCCGCCTCCAGGGCGTGAACACCGGCAATGGTACTGCCACCGGGCGAGCAGACGGCGTCCTTCAGCTCCTCGGGGTGGCGGCCGCTTGCCTGCACCATCTGCATCGCCCCCTTGACGGTCTGGGCGGCATAGGCAAGGGCACGCTCACGCGGCAGGCCGCATTCCACGCCGCCGTCAGCAAGTGCATTCAAAAAGAGGTAGGCAAAGGCGGGTCCACAGCCCGACACAGCCGAGGCGGCATCGATCATCCCCTCGGGCAGGGCGTCACAGCAGCCGGAGGCGGCCATCAGGGCAAGAAAGCCCTCGGTAGCCTTGGGGGTGACCTCCTGCGAGGTGGCGTACACCGTCATCCCTTCCCCGATCTCCACGGCGGTATTCGGCATGATGCGGATGATCGGCTTTTTCCCGAGGATGGCGCCAAGCGTATCCAGCGATACCCCGGCCGCCATGCTGATAAAGACGGCGTGCGAGGATGCCACCGCCTCGGAAAGCGGGGCAAGCGCCAAGGCCAGCACTTGGGGCTTGAGCCCCAGGAAGAGGTAATCCGACTCGGCAAAAAGACGGGTGGCATCCACGGCACAACCGCCAACGGCGGCGGCCAGACGGTCTCTTTTCTCGGTGTCGGTATCTGTCAGAAGGAGGGTTGCCGTCGCATCGGCGCGGCGGACGGCACGGCACAGGGCACCGCCCATATTGCCGCATCCCAAAAATCCGATCTTCATATAAAAGCTCCTTTATCTTGTGTGTCCGCAACCGCGAACCACATATTTGTACGAGGTCAGCTCCATAAGCCCCATCGGCCCGCGGGCGTGCAGCTTTTGCGTGGAGATGCCCATCTCACACCCAAGGCCGAACTCCCCGCCGTCGGTAAAGCGGGTGGAGGCGTTGATATAGACGGCGGCCGAATCCACCGCCGCGGCAAACCGCTCGGCCACTGCCGCATCGGCAGTTACGATCGCCTCACTGTGCCCTGTCGAATGGGCGGCGATATGGGCGATCGCCTCCTCGACCCCATCCACCACGCGCACGGCGAGGATGTAGTCGAGGAACTCGGTATCAAAGTCACGCTCCCCTGCCGGGGTGCCGCCAATCAGCGCGGCGGCCTCGGGATCGGTGCGAAGCTCGACGGTCGGCTTGCCGGCCGCGGCACGGTCGGCCGTCAGTCGCTTTTGCAGCTTTGGTAAAAAAGACTTTGCAATTTCACGGTCTACGAGGCACACCTCGGCCGCATTGCAGACAGAGGGACGGCTGGTTTTGGCGTTCTCCATGATCGAAAGCGCCATGGCCTCGTCGGCCGCCTTATGGATATAGACGTGGCAGATCCCCGTCCCCGTCTGAATGACCGGCACCTTGGCCGTCTCCACACAGGTGCGGATCAGCCCGGCACTGCCGCGCGGGATCAGAAGGTCGATATACCCCTCACCCGTCATCAGCTCAAGCGCCGAGGCACGCGAGGTATCCTCCACGATCGAAACCAGCGCCTCGGGCAAGCCGCAGGCGGCAAGGCCGCGCCGCAGGGCGGCCACCGTGGCAAAGGAGGAGCGGTAGGCATCCCGCCCGCCGCGCAAAATGCAGGCACTGCCCGCCTTAACGGCAAGGGCGGCGGCATCCGAGGTCACGTTCGGGCGGCTTTCGTAGATGATGGCGATGACCCCCATCGGCACCGAGACCCGCTCAATGACCAGGCCGTCCTCACGCGTGTGGGTAGCCAGCGAGCGCCCGACCGGGTCGGGCAGGGCGGCCACGGCACGGATGCCGTCTGCCATGGCAAGAAGACGGGCACTGTCGAGGCGCAGGCGATCCATCATAACGGGGGCGATCCGCCCCTCGGCGGCGACAAGATCCTCACGGTTGGCGGCCAGGATCTCCTCCTCGGCGGCCAGAAGCGCATCGGCCATGGCGATCAGCGCGGCGTTCTTTTTCTCGGTAGAAAGGGTGGCAAGGGCGGGTGCGGCGGCCTTCGCCGCAATCATTACCTCACGGGTCGTCATGCCTCTTCCCTCCTTGCGCGGAACAGTGTGCCAACGGGCTTGCCCTCCACAATGTCATAAAGGATCTCGGGGCGGTCACCGGCGGCGATCACCATATCGATGCCGGCGGCGGTCACCCGCTCGGCCGCGCGAAGCTTGGTCATCATGCCACCCGTCCCAAGAGAGGAGCCGCTCCCCCCGCCAAGCGCAAGGATGCTATCGTCCACCCTTTCCACGACAGAAAGGAGGCGAGCCTCGGGATCCTTATGCGGATCGGCCGTGTAGAGCCCCTCGATATCCGAAAGCAGAATAAGAAGATCCGCCCCGATCGAGACGGCGACCACCCCCGCCAGGGTATCGTTGTCGCCGATCACGATCTCCTCAGTGGCGACCGTGTCGTTTTCATTGATGATCGGCAATGCCTCCAGCTCCAAAAGGCGGCGCATGGTATTTTCAAAGTTCTTGCGGTGCTCACCGTCGGCAATGTCGCTGCCCGTTAAAAGGACCTGCGCCACTGTGTGGCGGTACTCGGAAAACAGCTTATCGTAGGTGTACATCAGCTCGCACTGGCCAACGGCCGCGGCGGCCTGCTTGGTGGGGATATCGGTCGGCCTTTTGGCAAGCCCCAGCTTGCCGACCCCCATCCCGATCGAGCCGGAGGAGACCAGCACCATCTCGTGCCCTGCGTTTTTCAGATCCGAAAGGACGCGGCAAAGCGCCTCCACGCGGCGGACGTTCAGATGCCCTGTGCCGTACATCAGGGTCGACGTGCCCACCTTGACAACAATTCTCATAGTTACGTTTCCTTTGGCATACTAGAATAAATACAGATATACAGGCTAAATTATAATATAAAAGCCACGGCCTGTCAAGCGCCGCAGGAAAAAAAGCCAAAAGGCGGCATCTTTTCTTGACAAAAGAGGCTTTTTGCGGTAAGATAAGAGAAGAATACCGCACCGCGTGACAAAGGAGAAATCACTTGAATATCGATAGAAAAGAGGCAGATGCCTCGATGCGCTGGGATCTTAGCGCCATCTATGCAGATGAGGCGGCCTTCCAAGCCGACCTTGCCGCGCTTTCCGACGAGATCGCCGCCTTCCCCGCCCATAAGGACACAATGAGCGGCTCGGCAGAGGCACTGCTGGCCGCCCTCCTTGCCGAGGTTGCCATGGGGCGCCGCCTTTCCCTGCTTTACGAGTACGCCATGCTTTCCTCCGACCTTGACAAGGGGGAAAACGGCGCGCTTGCCCGCCTTGGGCGGGTGGAGGATGCGGAAAACGCCTACCGCGCCGCCACCTACTTTTTGCCGACCGTTATCCAGGCACTGGACGAGGAGGTGCTGGAGGGCTTTTTGGCGACATGCCCCCCGCTACAGGAATTCCGCCGCACGCTTTACCTCTACCGCCGCGAGGTGCCGCATATGCTGAGCGAGGAGGGCGAGCGGCTGCTGGCCGAGCTTTCGCCCGCGCTTGGCAGCCAGCGGGAGACGCACTCTGTCTTTGCCAATGCCGACCTTGATTTCGGCAAGGTGAAGGACGAGGACGGAAAGCCGGTGGCCCTGACCTCGGCCACCTACGTCCCGCTTCTTATGAGTAGTGAACGGCGGGTGCGCCGCGCGGCCTTCCGCACGCTTTACAAGACCTACCGCCAGTTTGGCAACACCTTCTCCTCTCTGCTTGCGGGGCGGGTGAAGGAAAAGGTCACGCTTGCCCGCCTGCGGCACTTTGAGTCCAGCCTTGCCTCCTCTGTCTTTGGGGACGAGGTCAGCACCGACGTCTATCACACCCTGATCGGCACGGTGCGGGAAAATCTTGCCCCCCTCTTTGATTACTACGACCTCAAGCGCGAGGTGCTGGGGCTTGGCAGCCTGCATATGTACGACGTCTATGCCCCCCTGTGCGGCGAGGCGGTGCGCACCTACACCTACCCCGAGGCGGTAGAGGAGGTGCTGGCCTCGGTTGCCGTGCTTGGCAAGGAGTATACCGACGTCCTGCGCCAAGGGCTTACCGAGCGCGGCTGGGTGGACGTGTATCCCGGGCGGGGCAAGCGCAGTGGCGCCTACAGTGCCGGCTGCTATGACACCGAGCCTTATATGCTTTTGAACTTTATGGGCAAGCTGGACGACGTGTCTACCCTGGCACACGAGGCCGGCCACTCGATGCACACCTATTTCTCCAACCGTGCCAACACCCCGCAGGATGCGCACTATACCATCTTTGTGGCCGAGGTTGCCTCCACGGTGAACGAGCTGCTGTTTACCCGCCGCCGCCTGCGCCTGGCCGAAAGCCGCGAGGAGCGCCTGGCACTGCTTAACCAGCTGATGGAGACCTACAAGGGCACGCTTTACCGCCAGACCATGTTTGCCGAGTTTGAGCTGGCGATGCACAGCATGACCGAAAAGGGTGAGCCCCTGACGGCCGAGCGGCTTTGCGAGGTGTACTATGACCTTGTGAAGACCTACTTTGGCCCGCGCGTGACCTGTGATGCCGACATTGCCTATGAGTGGATGCGCATCCCCCACTTCTATAGCTGCTTCTACGTTTACAAGTACGCCACCTGCATTTCTGCCGCCTCCACCATCGTGAAGCGGATCGAAAACGAGGGCGAGGCGTATATCGACAAGTATCTTTCCTTCCTGTCTGCAGGGGGAAGCCGCTCGCCGCTTGACTCGCTCCTTTTAGCCGAGGTAGACATGACATCGCCCGAGGTCATCCGCAGTGCGATTGCAGATTTTGCCGAAGCGGTGGCCGAGTTCCGCCGTGTGTGGCAGGAAAAGTGATTGTAGAAACGGTTGTACAAATACGTTTTTCCCGAAATATAAGGATTTTTAACGTTTTTTGCGATTTGTTTTGTCTTATTTTTTGAGTTTTTTGAGAAAAGGAATGATATGATATGAAAAAGTCCCTTCCTACCGTGGATTTTTGCGGAATCCAGACCTCGCGCCTGATCATTGGCAGTAACCCATTTTGCGGGAAATCTCACTACAGTGAGGCAGACGACCGCGCCATGCGCGCCTACTTTGACGATGAGCGGATCCTTGAGACCCTCTTTGCGGCTGAGGAGGAGGGGCTGACGGTTTTTCAGATGCGCGGGGACGAGCGCTTTTGCAAAATTGCCGAGCGCTACTTCCGCGCCGGGGGTAAGATGAAGTGGTTCACACAGAATGACCCCTCGCTTTTGCCGTACGAGGACAACATCCGCGCCGTAGTGGCGGCGGGGGCATCGGCAGTGTATCTGCACGGCACGGTAACCGACCGCCTGTACGATGCAGGGCAGCTCGAGGAGATCGAGCGGCTTTTGCACTTTATCCACGGGTGCGGCGTGCCCACCGGCCTTGGCACGCACATGCCGGAGGTGATCTACTACGCCGAGAAGCAGGCCTGGCCGATCGACTTCTATATGGCCTCGCTTTTCAACCTCTCACGTACCGAGCGGGCAGACGAGACACCCCTCCCCTGTGAGAATAACGAGGCCTTCTTTGACGGTGACCGTGCCAAGATGCTGGCGGCCGTCCGAGAGACGAAAAAGCCCTGCTTAGTCCTGAAGATCCTGGGGGCGGGGCGGCTGTGCCTGACGCCTGAGGATACCGACCGCGCCTTTCACGATGCCTTTGCCGCCATTAAGCCGCAGGACTGCGTGATCGTGGGGATCTACCGCGAAAAGCGGGATCAGCTGCGTGAGGATGCCGATCTTGTGCGAAAATATTCTTCACTTTCTGTCTGATCCTACCCTTGACATTTGAAAAAATCCGAAAAACAGAACCGCCGCCCCCTTGACAAGGGGGCGGCTTTGCGCTATAATAGATATGAACGAACAGGAAAGGATGGAGACGCATGGCCGAAGC